>JBCBHT010000126.1:0-20269 GCA_038525335.1 Cyanobacteria bacterium J06621_15
TTTATATAGCAGTTTTCAGTTGAATGCATTACACCCCTCTCCGATGACTTGGAGAGGGGAAGGGGTGAGGTTTATCTGCATTGTATTGCACCCAAGTGAAAAGCGCTATATAAGCTAGTTCAGCCTGTTTTTATTATTAATTTATAATAGCCATTCTGGGAGAGCCAATAAAATTTATTCTTCTTCTACAGAAAATAATTTTAATTATTTAATTTTTGATAGTTTGGCAAGAAAAAATTGCCATTATATGTGACAGATATATGAAATAATCCATAAATTATACAAAATATGTTATTAAACCAAATTCAATATAACTCAATCAAATACCAATTAAATTTTAATCTTTTATAACTCAAATTTTTCCGTAACGCTGGAATCTCCTAAACTTACTTTTATACTAAATTGTTTTCCAGGTTCGCCTTTTAAGACGTTTAACTGAATACATTGGTCTTGAAGCCTCGAAGTAACTTCTTGTAAGACTTTTCCAGCTTTAGATATTAGGCTTAATTTAATATTATATGGCAGGCAAGCATCTCCATTCATTGGTCTTAACTGGGCTAAAACGCTTATTTTTCCTTGATTTGTATTATCTATACTGTTGGGAGATACACTGGGAGATATACATATAACTAAGGCAACTTTGCGGCTGTCTAAACTAATTCCTAAATCGATTATTTTAGTTCTTTTGGTTTCATCATCAATATTTCTTAGACCATAATCCAAATTTAATCCTGGTGTTTTTATAAAATCTAAGGTTTGCCAACTTTCATCAATTACTCCTTGCAGCCATTTACTTAGTTTAGTAGTAGTCTTACTTACAATATTCGGTATTATTTCAGCTACTTGATGAGCTTGAGTGGGAACTACAGTTGGAAGAAATTCCGATGCTTCAACATAACGCTGATAAAGTGATAGGTGGTTTGGTTCCATATCAAATAAAAATAGCGGTATTTGATAACAACCATCGCTTGGGTGCAATTTTAAATTATGTTTTCTTTCGATTAGTTGTTTATGAGGTATAAACCCTCGAATTACAACCTGTTCCTCTTCTTCCAATACCTCAAGCAGTACATAAAAATGGGCAAAATAATGATGATTTTCGATTATTGCTTTCGGTATTTTCACAACCTCACAAAGTAAACTTTCTGTCGCAATCGCACAAAATTTGTATTCATCAACTTTAAGATTACCCGCAGTTGTGATTGTACTAATATCTCTATTAATAACTTTACCTGGTAAGCGTTTTTCTAACCATACCTCAAAACCAAGCAAAGCCAATGTATTTAAATAGATTTGCCAAGAAGTGTTATGGTTAGCCTTCTCAACAGAACTAGTTTTTTGGGCTAGAGCAAAATGTTCTGGTTCTAACCAAGCAGTTTCTTGTAACAGAATCCTCAAATCTTGAGGAGAATTTGAATTAGGCATAATTTTACCTCGCATATAAAGATAAATAGATGTGAGTCAGAATAACTTATTCACTTTTATCTATTTTCAAATTGGACTTTGGAATGAAATATGGAACAATTTAATGGTTGCTGTTAAAAAGTAAAACAATAAAGTAAATCAATTTTGTAATCTCCAAGTTACCGAAATCGTTAAAATAATTCAGAAAGACATTTGATTGCTATTGCTCCACAGATTATCCATGTTAAACAACAACTGGAACTCTTTACCACAATTGCGTACTGAATTCAAGTGTAACTAATTATCGTAATCATTAGTAGGAGTACTAACTTTAACATGTTAAAAATAAAAACTCGTTTTCACGATGCCAAAATTAACGATAAATTTAATGCTTTGTTGATTATCGCATTCATGTTTGGCATCATCTTGAGCGGTTTAACTTTGTCGAATATACTTTATCAAAGAGCGCAGTATGAGGTTGCTATTCAAGCCGAGCTACTCATGGAAACGATGAATTCGCTCAGAATTTACACTCAGGATGAAGTTAATCCTTGGTTAAAGCCTAAGTTAGATGATGTTTCAGAATTTATTCCCGAAGCAATTCCTACTTTTTCAGTCAAACAAGTATCTCGTCATTTGTCTCAAAGTCCTGCTTATAAAAACTTTTCTTACAAGGATGCTACCCTCAATCCTACCAACTTAGAAGACCAAGCTGATGAATTTGAAACCAAATTGGTTGAAGAATTCAAGTCACATCCAGAACGTTTAGAAATTACTGGTTTCCGTTCATATCCAAATGGAGACAAGTTTTATACTGCTCGTCCATTTGTCGTCAAAGAACAGCGATGTCTTGAGTGTCATTCTATTCCGGAAAGGGCACCTCAAAGTTTAATAAATACTTACGGTAAAAATGGTTTTGGCTGGAATTTGGGCGATATTGTCGCTGCTCAAATGGTTTATGTTCCTTCTGAGGATGTATTTAACAATGCTAGAAAAGCTATTTTTAAGATGATGACTGTAGTATTTGTTGTCTTTATTGCAGTAATATTACTGATGAATTATCTTTTGAAAAAAGTTGTTGTTGCGCGAATTAGAAATATTGCTAATACTGCTAATGCTATCAGTACGGGTGACATGACGAGTCAATTTAAAGAAAGCTCTAAAGATGAAATTGGCTTACTTGCAGTTGCTTTTGAGCGAATGAAATCTAGTTTATTGATTGCAATGGATTTACTTAAATAGTAAGGTTGATGAGAAGTTCTGAATCGTTTTTTTGTAAGTGACGTGCGATTTGAATTCGCGAGCTAAAATATAAATTAGACTTTTAGAATCCTCTCTAAACCTCAAATTAATATTCCATTTAATCTTCTGTTGAAACTCGCTGCAAAAATTCACTACGTAACTCAGAAAAGGGAATTTTTGCAGCTAAGTTTTCCACAAAATTTGCACGACTTTGATTATCTAGACTCAAAGCTTCTTGAACAAGCATCTTCGTTACAGGTCCAATTATTTGAGTTAATATTTGCTCGCATTCATGAATAAAATCTTCAGTTAGCTTATCACTCTCATCTTCTTCTAACTCATTTTCTGGTTCTGCAAAAAGTAAATTTACTTGTTCCATAAATTCAGCTTTTTGGGTGACAGTTAAACGAGTTAGTAATCGCTCAATTAAACCATCAAAGTTTCTGGATTGTGCTAATGTTTTTTGCAGAAAAGTTGGAGCGATAGGTCCAACAAAATTTAGTAAAATATTTTGTAGCGCATATATTTCTTCAGAAGAAAGCACTAGACGAACAGGTTTCGCAATATTTAACCAGTCTGGTGGTTCTACAGCAGGATTTTGACATATAACAGGCAACCAGGAGGCTCCAGGGAAGTCTTCTTCGAGTCTTCGCAACTGCTCCCGTGCTTGTCTTACTGACAAATTCAATGATTTATGAGCAACAGCAAATGCAGTCAAAAAATGTTTAAAAAACTCTTGCGCTACCTTGTTAGGAACAGGTTCGCGCATCACAATAATTGTCGGAATATGTAATTTTTCTAAAGTATTTGCCAATCCTAAACCATCGCAGGAATTGAAAATTGCCAACTTTAGACCATTAGCAATTGCAGTTCTTAGAGATGCTTGCAACTGCTCGATTGTTAAACTATTATTTTTGTTATTTTCATTTAAATAAATTCTTCCTGTTTGACCTTCACTTCGACTGTGACCTGCAAAAAACAAAATTTCCCAACCTCCATCATTAAGTAATTCCCAATTTAATTCTTCAATAGAAGGTTGAATCAAAAATTTTGTTTGTGCATTTTCTAAATTTTCTAAGAAATTTTGTTCTGCTGCTAAATCAATTCCTTTAGTATCAGCCAAAATAGCTAAAATTCTTACCTTTTCAGTTTCCTGTTGCTTTTGTATCTGACGAATGTACTCTGGTTGAGAAAGTGCTAATTCAGCTTTTGGGTAATCTTCAAAAAATTGCCAGTAATGCCAAGGTAAGCGACGAATTAAGTTATCGTTAGTTTCTAATGTTACTTGTATTTCCGATTCTCTATCAAGTTGGCATAGCACTTGACGTTCGATAGATAAAAAATCGGGAGTGTTTAACCATGAATTAAAATTATATTTTAAATTTTCACAAATTTCATCAAAGCTAAATAGTGAAATATTATTAATTCCTCCGCTTTCAATTTCTAATTCATCATCAGTTTCTTCTTCCACTAATTCAGCTGTTAGCTGTCTACCAAATTCTTGAGCATTTACTAGCTGAGTAAAAATTTCTTTATAAACTGTTTGCCAATTATTATATAAAACTGTCAAAATTGGAGCAGCAGGTAAGCTACCGATAAATTGCTGGGGTCGAGAATTGCCACCTATCCACAATTGAACAGTAACCCGAGGAAACCCATCGTCTAAATTGCCACTTCCAAGATTGATTAGGACTACTTTATTCATTCATGAAGGGTATAAAAATATAGAATTACGCTACATGGGCTTTTCTTCTAACTTTAATATATATTGATTGCAGTTATCGCATAACAAAGTAAATTCCAGCCGAAACGTTGTCACAATATAGCGCTTTTCGGTTGAATCCAAGACTCTTCTGCACCTCACCCCATGCTGACGAACATCCCTCTCCTTAACAAGGATACGGTTGTGATTAAAGCAGGACTTATGCAGCAAAGATTTGTGATTGCGACCGAAACGATTTAAAGCTATTCTAAACCGCATAAAATACCTACGGTATGCTATGTCCTAGCAGAAAAGCTGTGAAGACCGACTGACTGGTTAGATTAACGCTAACGTAGCGTAGCATATCGCTGTTGCATGTCCTAACGGACACGCTGCGCTAACGTAATGAGGTAATTTCCTTTTTGAGTTCTATAAAAAAATTTTATCAAGCATAATCGACTGAATTTAAGCCAAATCTTGAAGAAAAGAAAGAATAGCTTTGGCATATGTGCTATTCATGTTGCGATATCTTCCTGCTTTCATTTCTTCGCTAGCTTCTTGAAAAATTTCTTCATCAATATAGCATTCAATTTCTTGGGTTAGAGTCTTCAAATAGCTTGCTTTCGGTGGAATTGAAGTGAAACCTTTTTGTGCAGCTAACCTCAGAATGCTGTTTAACATTATATCCTCTGTTTTAGCACGCACTTGTAATAATAATTGTCCTGGGTCTAGAATTCTTCTAGCTTGATTCCAACTTGTCATTTCTAATATGGGAGCAATATCTTTTAATGACATTGCTTCACAGTAATAAAGTTTTAATCCTTGAAGGTATTTTGGAGCAAAAGGCGCATATCTGCTACTATTTTGTAAGTTTTGAATCTTAGCTTTGACTTCTAGTCTGATTGCTTTAGCTAAAGCCGAGTCAAGATGTTCTTGTAAAAAATTTGAAATTTCTAGTTGTTCTATATCTACTTCATTAAAAGAATTAGTTGGTAAATCGCGTCTGGGTAAAAGGGTATCAGTATCGGCATCGTATATTTCTAAATATTCTCTATAACTCCAAATGTCATATCTCCTTAACTGTAGAGCAATTTGGTAGAGTTCTTGGAGTAACAAGGATGGACTGTCAATTGAAACTTGTCGGGAAAGCAGATAAGTCAACATTTCTTGTAGTTGAGCGGAAGTAGGGTCGGGACACTTTATCGGTCTGGAAGAGGATTTTTCTATTCTGTCTCGACGATAAACTGCATGATACGCTTCAATAATATGCTGTTGTTGAAGTGATAAGCGTCCAAGTTGTTCGGCTGTAGCTCGATTCAAAATTGCCCAGTCACTCAAGTGGTTTAAGCCATAATTGCATAAAAGCGTCCTGATTTGATGATTTTGTCTGGTCTTTAATCGTACCCAATTATACAAGCTCATCCCTGATTCTAAATTGGGGTCAAAGCTTTGTAGTACCTCTACAGAAAATAAATTACAGGTAGATTGGTGAATTACAGAATTTTTATCAACAGTAAGTTGTGTTGTACCATCTTCTTCATCTAAAATGACTAGCTGCTTTCCATCATCGTTGATAACCAAAGGCAATAAATCTCGATAGGTAAATTGCTTATTACCGCTATATAACTTATCTATTCTTCTGCATTCTTCTACTATTGCATAAGAAACGTAACATCTAAGACAAAGGCCTGCCAGAGCGCGGTTAATCTTATTAGAATCAGAATTTTCGTCTTTAAAACAAGACAATAAAGCATGTTTAAGATTAGAAATTCTTACATCACATACTAGGCTACTTACAAAATCTTTTGCAATTTCCAAGGGAGCTTCTGTATATCCTACACTTTCTCCAGCAGGGTCAATTCGCAGAATATTGCAGTATCTGTCTGTGTCTGGTGTATTCATAATCACTCCATTCTTCATCGTCATAGATTTTCCGCTGCTACATACTTATCAAATTACCTTCTTATAGTTCATATAGCATAGTTTTTTTCATAGAAATATGTTTTTTACTTTCACAGTTTTGTTAATCTCCCTTATCTTTAATCGGTACTAATATTTCGATTTTATTCAATACTGAAAAATTAATATATAGAAATATTATTTGATTTTTGTTAGCGTTTCTAAAGCTGAGTCATATCTGGGTATAGCTGAAACCAAGTTGTGCTAGGTAATCAACGTTTTTTACCTCTTGGTTAATTTTGCAGAATTCTTAAGTTGCACCTTAAGTTGCACTTTAGATTGATTAAGTTATCTGGTGAGAGAAGAAAATCATGTGTATTCTGAAAACACATCTGTTTAATCAAGTATTTCAGGCTATGAAAAATATTTGAATTCGACTTAAAAAAATCCAGAAATATTCAATTTGTAAGAGCGAAAAAACTGTGTACAATAACTTAAGACCTATTCATTCTTCATCAATAAATAGGTCTTAAGTCAATATTTAATTTAGTAGAAGAAAATTGAGATACTATTAGCAAATATGTTTAATTCTCTATATTGATAGTGGAAATTTTGGATGCTGTGTTTATAAAAGTATGGTGCCTAATACTAAAAGTAGAAAGCTGGTTTTTTAAATTTGTGTTTAATTCCCTATGTCTTATTACCCATCGGCTAATTTGTTTAGGAAACGATTCTAATGACTGCTGTCTAGCATATTCCATTACCACCGGTTGAATAAAAAAATATTCACCGTTTTTCTCAATCAATGACCTTTGCAACAATGACAATATTGTTTTTAGTAGTAGTACTTTGCAAGTAGGTGTAACTATATTTCTGAGTAAATCCCCAAGGGTGTATGATTTCCGATTAACTGCCAAACAGTACATTAGTTCTTTTTCAGCCAAAGATAAGCGTTGAAACTGGCATTCTAATAGACTACACATTTCTTCAAACATGCATGGTCCTTGCTTAAAATAATCTAAAAGCTCGATAACTTCAATGCTTGGAAGTTGCTTCATTCTCGAAGATAGCATCTTTAGCATTAAAGGATTGCCTGCATAATGTTCGATTAGTATCTCCCATTCTTTTTCTGTATCGGAATGTCCTATTTGTTTTAATAATTGACATCCTTCGGTTAAATTTAGTCCCCTCATCTGTAAGCATTTAACTTTTGTTGCTTCACCTTCTAAATGCAGGATGTCTGTTGGTTTTTCTCTAGAGGTTAAAAAAATACAGCTGTTATGAGGTACTTCCCCAAAAAGTTTGAATAATTGAGAATATCTTTCGTAATTCCGAGAAAGTTGTCCTGCTTGACCGTTAGCAGGTAGAATTTTCTCGACATTATCTAAAATTAGCAGACAACGGTTGCTAGTCAAATAATCTATCAGCATTAATAGTTTGTCATCAAAGCTTTGGGGTACCACCGAATGTTTTTGTAAAGCCGATATCAAAATTTTCAATATGTTTGTTAAAATCTCATCTGCTGGTAGTTCGTTCTGCAAACTTTGCCATACAACCACGTCAAATTCACCTTGAATTTCTTTCCCTAGCTTTACAGCTAAAGTGCTTTTGCCAATTCCTCCAAATCCTAATAATGTGACCAAACGACACTGTTCTTCTAAAACCCATTTTTTTAGTTTCTTTTGTTCTTGCAAGCGTCCATAAAATACGGATGCATCTGGTGCTTTTCCCCAGTGATAACGAAAATCCAATTGAGTTTTCAAATCTTCGCTTTTGCTAGGTGGTCTAGTATAGTCGGATTCACACAGTTCTAAATCAAAGCAATCAAACACGCATTCTAATGACCCTATATCTACAGCTATTGAACTAAATATTTTACGGATAGTTGTTACGCATAAATCTTCCCTTCCTGCTGATTTATCGATAATTTTATCTTGAATCTGTTCGTAACTAATACGATTACCTTTTTCATTAACTGTCTGATTTCTTGCATCTTGAAGTTTTCTTAAACCTTCTTCTGTGAGAATCAAACCTCGGTTGCGTTTATTTGGTAGTTTCGTCATGAAAGTGACACCCTTGAAAGGTTCTGATAATGTTTATAAGCATGATTTATAAAACTATAGAAACTAGCAATGTTCGATGATTTTATAAATCAAATAAAATCAGGTGTAAATTGTATAGTTATATTCTTATAAACCTGTTTTCACAGGTTCGAGTCTTATTTGCTAGTATTGAGCGAAGCAGAAAGCTCCTAATAGATACTATCTGTTTTTGACCCAGGAGCGACTATAGTTCCTCTACACCTATATTTATAAATAGGTGCACGACTTTTTTACTTATTCACTAATGATTTATTCCACTGACACCCACGGTTTGGTGAAAAAGTCATTGAGGTGGGATAGGGAACGATTTTAATAAGTAGCAAGTAGCAAGTAGCAAGTAAAGAGTAAAAATACGACCTTGCTGTTAGCGTTTCTGGGTCTCGTGTGTCTCAGCGTGGCTAATGCTACGCTAACAGCAACGTTAAAATACAACTATAAATAGTAAGACATAGAGTAAATCCAATTTTGGGAAACCGGGATTATCCATATTTTTGCAATACTAATTGCAATTGCGAATTGGTAATTGAGAATTGGTAATTGAGAATTGCGTTGACTGCTTTGATTTAATGTTATCGATATTACAATTTATATATATAGCAATCCTAGATGAGTCGTGAGAAAGGTAGGTACCAGAAACCCGGTTTTTCCAGAAAACCGGGTTTCTAAATTCTCACAAATGATTTAGGAATGCTATAAGTTGTAAAGTTTTCAGAAGCCTCCCTGGTGGGAGAAGTAAAAATTGAACTTAGATATAATCGTCAAAGAATGTATCATTATCGTCTTAAAGCTACTGTAATTTAAATCTAATATGTAGCTGCGAAAAACTATTTGTTGTAACTGCCTCAATTTTAAAACAGAACTATGCACAACCTTTTACGAATGTCGAGCAACCCACGTTCTGCATTTGAATCATTAAAGAAAAATCAGTCATCTAAGTTGGCTGCTCGCTGTGGAACTAGGGATGCAGATATATTCTGGTTGCGCTTGGAACGTTATTTTGAGGACTTGTACTATCCCTTAACGGAACTTTATGGTAAGCGCTATGATGCTATAGAGCAATTTGAACTGCTGTTTGACCAAATGATTGATGCTTATGCGGTTAGACCGGAACCGCTGCGGATATTGGATTTGGAAAGACAATTTACTCAACGCTGGTTTCAAGAACCCAATATGGTGGGTTACGTGTGTTATGTGGATTTATTCGCAGGTAATTTGAATGGAATCCGAGAAAAAATTGGCTATTTTCAAGAACTTGGTATTACTTACCTACATTTGATGCCATTGTTAGACCCAAGTCCGGGGAATAATGACGGTGGTTATGCCATTAAAGACTACCGCAAGGTGAATCCGGATTTGGGTATGATGTCCGATTTAAAACAGCTTTCGGAAGAACTTCATGCTTGTGGTATCAGTCTGTGTTTGGATTTGGTGCTAAATCATACTGCAAAAGAGCATGAATGGGCACAACGAGCGATGGGTGGGGAAGAAAAGTATCTTGGCTACTACTATACTTATCCCGACCGTACTTTACCGGATATCTACGAGCCAAATCTACCAGAAATTTTTCCCGATGATGCACCAGGAAATTTTACCTGGTATCCAAGTATGAGTGGTACGGGTCGTTGGGTTTGGACTACTTTTAATGAATTTCAATGGGACCTTAACTACACAAATCCCAACGTTTTTCGAGAAGTAGCTGATATTATGTTTTTTCTGGCTAACCAAGGTGGTGATATCTTACGGTTAGATGCTGCACCTTTTATTTGGAAGCGGGAAGGAACTAACTGTCAAAATCAACCGGAAGTATTTCAACTTATCCAGGCTTTTCGTGCTATTATGCGGGTTGTGGCTCCAGGGGCAATTCTCAAAGCTGAGGCAATCGTACCACCAGATGAACTTCAGAAATATCTTGGTGTAAAGGCAACGGTTGAGAAACAGTGCGAATTAGCTTACAACAATCAGTTAATGGTGCTGCTGTGGAGTTCTTTGGCTACTCGTAAAGTCAATTTGATGACCCACGTGCTTCATAGTTCGCCAAAAATGATGATTGGTTGCGCTCCCATCAATTATATTCGCAATCATGACGATATCGGTTGGGCTATGACTGATGCAGCTCTCGCATTTGTTGGTGAGGACGGTTTTCTACATCGTCAATTCCTGAATGAATTTTATAGCGGTAATTTTGACGGTTCTTTCGCTAAGGGAAGTTTGTTTCAATTCAATCCTGAAACCTTAGATGCTCGGATTACTGGTACTACTGCGTCTCTATGTGGGTTAGAAAAAGCTCTAGCAAGAGGAGATGAACGTGAAATTGATTTAGCGGTACGTCGGATTCTGTTGATGCACAGTATTATCTTTGGCTTTGGTGGTATTCCAGTAATTCACATGGGGGATGAATTAGGTTTATTAAATGATTCGTCTTACATGAACGATGAAACAAAGGTTTCAGATAATCGTTGGATGCATCGACCGTCAATGGATTGGGACAAGGCACTATTACGACATAATAAGAATACCATTGAAGGAAGAATTTTTCGAGGTCTGCTGCATTTAATAAGAGTTCGCAAATCCACGTCTTTGCTTCACTGTTTCTCGTATTTCCACCCGATGTGGACTGGTAACGATAGTGTTTTATCGTATTGTCAAACTCGTCCGGAAGGAACACTGATGGTATTGGCTAATTTTGGTGAAAGAGAGCAGTCAATTGATGCCAAAATATTAGAATATGCGAATATGAAAGGAAATATTCATAATTTGCTCGCTTCTGGAGCTGCTCCGAGTATTATCGACGGACGTATTTGTTTGCAAACTTATGAGTGTATGTGGTTGGCTGATTATGATTAAGTTGGGGAGTAGTAAGTAGTGAGTAGTAAGTAGGGAACAAAAATAGTATTTACTATTAATCTCAATTTATAGAGTTTGTTCCCTTTGTATCGGTTTTTCAAGCTAATTCTCAACTTCCAATTACCAATTATCAATTATCAATTATCAATTACCAATTACCTTTTACCATCATTGAAACACCACCACTGGGAACAATTGTAATTCCTCGTCGCACGGGTTTTACTGGTTTTTTATCAGCTAATTCTAATTCAAATTTTTGTAAAATCGTCGCTAAAATCAATTTCATTTCATATACAGCAAAAGCTGAACCAATACAGCCGCGATAACCTCCCCCGAAGGGTAGATATTCAAATGCAGAAAATTTTCTATCTAAAAATCTTTCGGGGATAAATTTATCTGATTGTTGATAAGTCGTTTCCTGACGATGGGCTAGATATATACAGGGAACCAAAACAGTTCCAGAATCAAACTTAACTCCCGCAACTTCTACTTTATCTACAGCCATTCTGGGAGTGCAAATTAAAGCTATGGGATGAAGTCGCATGGTTTCAGAGCAAACTGCACTTAAATAAGGTAGTTGAGCAATTTTTTCTGGAGAGTTTTGATTTGAATTTTGATTTGAATTATCTGACTGTAACTCGTTAATTAATTTATCTTTTACTTCTGGGTGCGAGTGAATCATGTAGAATAACCAAGCTAGAACTCCAGAAGTGGTTTCGTAACCGAGAAGTAATAAAGAAACTAATTGGTCGCGTAATTCCTTATCTGTCATCTTTTCACCGTCTTCGTCACTCGCTGACATCAATAGACTTAGTATATCTTCACCTACCTCACCTAAATTATCAATATTTGCTCTACGTTCAGAAATCTCTGTATATATTAAATTATCAATCTCTTCCCTTCTTTGAAGATAATTTCCCCAAGGACTCAATTTTCCTAAATCTTGCTGTAAAGGGGGGAAGAAAAATAAGCTCGAAAACAAGGGTTTAGTAATATCATCTAATAGCGCAGTTAATAGCTTGATTAATTTTTCGTAACGTTCTCCTGGATTTATTCCGAAAACCACTTGGAGAATAATTTGTAAAGTAATATCCGGCATTACTTGCTGCATCGAGACAATATTACCAGATTTCCAATCGCGAGTTACATTATTAGTTATACGACAAATAGTATCCCCATAAGATTTTAGGCGATCGCCATGGAACGGGGGCATTAATAATTGTCGCTGCCGATTGTGTGATTTACCTTCTTGAAAGACAATAGAATCGCTACCGAATAAGGGTTTGAATACATGGGTAGCTTTTTTAAAATCTAATTTGTGAGCGGGAATAGCAAAACAATCATTAATAGCTTGAGGACTACTAAAAAAGACAACCGGAGGAGAATTAATTCCCAAAACTCTTAAACTAAAGGTATTACCGTATTTTTTGGCATGGTTGTCGAAAAAATTTATTGGATTAGCAATTAATTGGAGAGTTTGGATTAAGGAATTAGTCATCAGGTCTAAGGTTAGAGGTCAAAGGTCAAAGGTTTGAATTCTTTTTCCAATAATTTATTTTCTCACTCTTGCGATGCCTAAGACTCTTAATTATTTATAAATATAGTCGCTCTGACTTTCGTAGGGTGTGTTACGGCACGATATGGTAACTAAATAAACAGATACGTTATCATTTTGCCGTAACGCACCATCGGTAATGTGATATATAACCAATAATTTTTATAGATTATGGATTATATTCACCTGATTGGTTTTTTGCCGCTATGAGCGGAGCTTTCTCGCAGAATAAGCGCAACTACGAACGTACCCCTCTCCTTGACAAGGAGAGGGGATGGGGTGAGGTTTATTTTCTTTACGTCAAAAAAGCAAAATCACTTTCCCCGAGATTACTTTCTACTCCTAACAAAACAGCAACATCTTGATTCAAAATATTGATTACCGTATTCCCACCATCAACCTTCAACAAAATATCTTCAAAATCACCAATACCAGAAATCCCAATTACATCAACTCCACTTTCAAAATCGGTAATCGTATTAACTTCATCTGGTAATTGAGCATTCGCAATCCAAAATTGGTCTTTTCCTGCACCACCGCTAATTGTATTTCCACCTTTTTCAATCATGAAAAATCTATCGTCACCTTGACCACCAATCAATCTATCGTTACCACCAGCAAAAAAGGTATCGTTCCCGTCACCACCATTCAAACGATTTCCTCCCCGACCAGTAGAAGCATCTAAAATATCATTTCCACTACCACCGTTAATATAATCGTTCTTCCCAGCCAATAATTCATCGTCACCGCTACCACCAAATACGCGATTACCACCGGAAATACTTTGAGTGGTATCTACTAAATCATCACCGTTCCCAGCAAATACAACATCTTTATTTCCATCAAAATCTGGAATTAATTGCGTTTCCAAAATATCATCTTCACCATTACCAACTACTAAAACCTCGGTGAGATATTCAAACTTTTCTCCGGGTAAACCTGGTGTATTTGAAGGTGGTACTCGAACGGGATTTTGCTGCTCGTAAGCGTAAGCTAATCCTATCAAGGTAGGTTCGGTAAATTCTTGACCAAAGAAAGACATTCCCACAGGTAAACCTTGTTCTGTATATCCCACGGGTAGAGTCAAATCGGGGAAACCAGATAAATTTCCTAAATAATTTGCTCTGTAAGGGTCGCCACCGATATTATCTAAATTAGCTTCATAGGTTGGGTCTTCTATTTCATTCCCTTCGGAATCAGTAATCGGTGTTGCTGGTGTAGCAATGGTGGGATAAACTATCGCATCTAATTTATTCTCAAGGAAAATATTATTTAACTCTTTCTGCAATTGAGGAATACCTTGATTAATCGCTGCTTGATATTCGGGATTATCCAAACCACCAAATTCCAGAGAATCTTCGTATACAGCAATTCGATTGGGATTAACCGGAGTTTCTGAATTCACCAATTCCGGGTCTTCACTAGCTGCAATCAACTCCGACAAATTCTGCGGATATTCCTCATCAAGAGTACTCAAATATTCCTCAATCTGGGGATTAAATTCCGCTTGAACCACGGTATTTAATAAAGTACCGTAATTAGAAGCATCCACAACCGAATCCGGAAAATTCAATTCAATTACAGTCGCTCCCGCAGCCTTCATATTTTCAATAGCTGCTTCCACCAAGTTATCAACTTCTTCGTTTCCACCAAAATAATCCCGAGCTACACCAATTCTTGCTCCTTTCAAAGCATTTTTATCCAAGAATTGAGTGTAGTCATCAAAACTTTTACCAATACTTGCTTCCGTCGCTGGGTCGTTCGGGTCAATACCAGCCATTACTCCCAAAGCAATTGCAGTGTCTTTAACAGAAAGAGTCATCGGACCTGCATAATCGACCGTTAGTGCGAGGGGAACTATACCATCAGCACTCACCAATCCCCGAGTGGGTTTGATTCCTACCAACCCAGTAACAGCAGAAGGTCCTCGAACCGAACCTGCTGTATCCGTTCCAGTTCCCAAGGTCGCAAAATTTGCAGCAATAGCAGCCCCAGTTCCGCTACTAGAACCGCTAGCATCGCGATTGAGATTATAAGGATTTAACGTCAAACCACCTTTGGAGCTATAACCAAGTCTTCCAGAAGAAAGAGCAAATTCGCTCATATTGGTTTTACCCAAAATAATCGCTCCAGCATCGCGAAATTCTTTCGTGGTAAAAGCATCATCGGGAGGAATCGAACCATCTAAAACATCAGAACCCGCTGTGGTTGGTAAATCAAAGGTGTCATAATTATCTTTTAAAAGTACCGGGATTCCATATAAAGCTCCATCCGCTCCTTGATTTCTCAACTTTGCATCCAACTCCCTAGCTTTATCCAAAGCATCTGGATTCAAAGAAATAACAGCAGAAATCGCAGGTCCTTCATCGTCATAAGCTGAAATTCTATTCAGATAGAGTCGAGTTAATTCCTCTATACTCAGAGCGCCGAAACTATAGGCTTTTTGAATATCATCTACAGTCGCTGATTGTAAATTAAAGGTAGATGCTGCTGAAAGATTGAAGGTAGAAGCCATGTTCTTAATTTTGCAATTTACAGGATTTACAGGGTTTAATATTCTTCTGCCAAAATTTTTCCTAAATTTTTCCTAATCATGCAAGAAAAATTACGTACAGTAAATCAAGACAGTTATACAACTGAACTCTAAACAACAACAGTCACTTAATTAGGGTTAACTTGTTTTATAAAGTCTATCTAGCAAGGATTTCATCTGAAATAATCTCTTGCTTTAGCAAATGCATCCTACAAATAATTTACACCGAAAACAGTATTTTTTATAAGTAAAATTTCTTATATTATTTTCTTTCAACAAAGCTAAGGCTTACTAAAATTTAAGTTTATTTTTAGATAAAATCATCACGGATTGTGTATTAAAAAAAATCAAAATTAATCCAATTGACTGCGACTGGATAGAGTAATTGAGACAGCATAGTTGAACTCAATATTATCTTTGTTCTGTGAATCGTTTTGAATAAAATCACCATGACAATTTTTAGGCAAAATTCTGGTGGTTGGTCTTATTTACTTTTAAAGAGTTCAAACGCAATTTCAGCAAACTGCAATTATTAAATTCAATTGGTTTTAAAACTCTCCAACCAAACCAATTCCTTCTGATAAACCCAACTGATGTTTAACAAAAATAATGATTAAAAATTTCGATACATATCATTTTACATATCTCAATCTTCCGCAATGTTTTGACCGCTTATTGATGCTATTATCAATAGTCCAACAGCATTATAGGAGTTACAGTATGTAGCATACTATTGGTAGGCTGGCGAAAGTAATTCAAACTTTTATTTTTACTTGCTTTAAGCTTGAAAAATCGTTGTTTTTTTGTAGTACGCAACTTGTTTTTAAAGACTTTTTTCGAGAATTTACAAGAAAAATTGGATTGGTGTTTACATAAGTAAATATTTGATTCATGTCTATTTGATTTAAATATTTAATTATGAGATGATTATAGGCTTTGCTTAGTAAGTTCCTGCGGATTAATTGTGACCGAGTTAGAAAAACCGTTGAATTGATATTGTTACTTCCTTCCTGTTAGAAGATTGGAACTTAGGAATTAAAAAAGATTCAATTTAAATAAACTAGTCCACCACGGAAGCAGAGTTGAAGTAATCGAAAGTGGAAAACAATTGTTCTGGACTCTACTTTACATCTACCTTTGCGTAACGATATGCTTTCGGGTTATTAGTTCCTTTATTCTTCAGATATATTATCGAAAAATATTATGGCTCAATCGAAAGAATCATCCCCAAAACCGAGTGCAATTAATCTTGTATTTGTGGGCTTTATTGCAGTTGCGATTATTTTTGCAGCTTATACAAATAATATGGAAGCTGTTACCAAAGCAAGTTTTGAGTCAGCGAAAACTGCTGTTGAATTATCGATTGGTTTAATTGGAGTTATGGCTTTGTGGTTGGGATTAGTTCGGGTTTTGGAAGCAGGTGGTTTGATGTACACCATCGCAAAATATCTGAAACCTTTAATGGTAAGACTATTTCCTGATGTTCCAGCAACCCACCCAGCAATGGGAGCAATAATTCTGAATATTTCAGCGAATATGTTAGGTCTAGGAAACGCAGCTACACCTTTTGGGATTAAAGCAATGGTTGAGCTAAATAAAATTAATCCCTTGAAAGGAACTGCAACTAATGCTATGTGTTTATTTTTAGCTATAAATACTTCCAGCGTTACTTTACTACCTTTAAACGTAATTGGCATCAGGGCTGCGGCTAATAGTCAAGACCCGGCAGCAATTTGGATACCGACTTTAATTGCAACTTTATGTTCTACATTAGTTGGTGTTTCCGTTGCTTCGTGGTTGGGTAGAAGAAGTAAAAAATTAGAAAAATCACCATTAGAATCCGAATTAGTTGGAGCTTCTGTTGCTTCGGGATTGGATGGAAATAAAAAAGATTCGGAAAATTTTGCAGCAGATTCTGAAAAAATAGAAGGTGAAACAGAAGAATATGAAGAAGCTGATTATTCCCATCTGCTTTATCCCGCAGGTGCAGTTTCAAAACTGTTTGCTTGGCTATTTATTGTCGGATTTTTAGGAAGTTGGGTTTACGGAGTAATTAAAGCAGGAAATATTAGCGGATTTTTTAATCAAGACTTTCTTTCTCATTGGTTAATGCCAGCTTTAATATTATTAATTATTGCTTATGGGGTGGGAAGAGGAGTAAAAGTTTATGAAGCAGTTACAGAAGGAGCGAAACAGGGATTTGGGATTGCGATTAGCGTGATTCCGTTTTTAGTCGCTATTTTAGTAGCGATTGGAATGTTTCGCGCATCGGGAGCAATGGATGTTATTGCTAACGTCCTAAATCCGATTACAAGTTTAATTCAACTTCCAGCAGAAGTATTACCAATGGCTTTAATACGTCCGCTTTCCGGAGGTGGTGCATTTGGAATCATGAGCGAACTAGTAGAAAAAGCACCGGATTCCTATAGTTCTTTTGTTGCTTCAACCATGATGGGAAGTACGGAAACAACTTTTTATGTACTTGCAGTTTATTTTGGTGCTGTAGGAATTACTCGTATTCGTCATGCTTTGGTTGCTGCACTACTCGCTGATGCAACTGGGTTGATTGCTGCTTGTTTTCTTTCTTCTATATTTTTTAATCTTGCTTAAGAAACCTGTCTTGGAATAAATTCCCAGGCTGATGAAGGTAGCCTTGGAATAAATTCCCAGGCTCATATACAAAGTCGTCTTAAGACGACTGGTGGTATTTTGTTTGATGATAATGATTTGAATTGTTTCTAATTCTGAAAGTAGCCTTGGAATAAATTCCCAGGCTCATATACGAAGTCGTCTTAAGACGACTGGTGGTATTTCGTTTGATGATATTAATTTGAATTGAGTCCGTTTTCAACGGACTTTGTTTATTAGCCTTGGAATTTATTCCAAGGTGGGGGATATTTCTCTTGGTTGATAATTGATAATGATTTGAATTGAGTTTGTTTTAACGGACTTGGCTTACTAACCTGAAAATTTATAAACAAGGTAATGTTGATAGTAGTCTTGATGCATCAAAGCTAAAATATCAATAGCACCTTAAGACGAAAATCCCATGAGTCAAGGCACTGAAGAACGGGTACGATGGACTATAGCCGATATTGAGCTATTGCCAGATAACGGCAATCGCTATGAAATTATTGATGGGGAATTGTTCGTGACTAGAGCACCACATTGGGGACATCAAAAAGCAATTAAAAACGCTTGTACAGAATTGGATCAGTGGTCAAAATCAAGTGGTTTGGGAGAAACAGTTCCAACCCCAGGAATAATTTTTACCGATGCTGACAACGTAATTCCCGATGTGGTTTGGGTGAGTAAAGAACGTCTGCCAATGTTACTTGATGAAGCGGGACATTTAACAGGTGCGCCGGAATTAGTTATCGAAGTGCTTTCTGAAGGTGTTGATAACCAACGTCGAGATAGAGAAGTAAAGTTAAAATTATATGCTTCTAGGGGAGTAAAGGAATATTGGATTTTAGATTGGAGATTGCAGCAAGTTGAGGTTTACCGACGGGATAAATCACTTTTAAAGTTAGTAGAAACTTTGTTTGTCGCTGATGAATTAACTTCGCCGATGTTACCAAATTTTGCTTGCTCTGTGTCGCACTTGTTTGTTTGAGTATTATAAAACTTCACCGATTATCAAACGTTAGAGAGACGTTGCATTGCAACGTCTCTACATTTATGGGATTGACAAATAATTGCCGTATAATTTCTAAGCAGTTTCCAATGATGGAAAATGCGGTTTTATAGATTCAAGCCAAGTTGCTATACGCTCGTCGGTCTTGTCACTTTCATTAACTTCATCAATAGGTAGACCAATAAATTTACCATCGCGAACAGCGAAGGAATATTCATATGTATAACCGTCGGTAGGAATTTCACCGACAAGAGTTGCACCCAATTTCTTGAAATGGTCGTATAGGGTTCCTAATGCACTAACGAACTGTTCGCCGTGACTAGCATAGTCTCCAGCACCGAACAGCGCAATGGTTTTACCTGTAAAATCAGGTTTATCCATTTCCATTTCAAACAAGGGGACTACTTATTAATAATATTGTTGTTCTATAAAGAGTGTAGTAATTTGATATATTTTCTTTACTAAAATTTGACTGATTTACGTTTATCTCAATCTATAAATATGAGATAAAATCCTGATATACCTCAATAAATAAATGTACTAAACATTGACTAATTTGAAATTTATTTTTAGATTATAGAACATCTTACAAGTTTTTAAAAAGCAAAAATCCAGCAGTTTGAAATCCGATTGAATAAAATTAATACTGCTTTTTCCCCTCTCCTTAAGAAGGAGAGGGGTTAGGGGTGAGGTTTCTAGGTGTACTTCGGGCTTACTGAGAAACGCTATATTACCAATTAATAATCAACAATTTTTCAATTTTAATTTACATGTAGTCAACTCACCTTCAAGTTCTGCTATTCGTTTTTTGAGTTGAGTATTTTCGTCTTTTAATACATCTATTTCATTTACTGATATAATGGTTTTTTCAAAAGCTTTACGTCTATTTTCTAACCCAAACCAACGCTGATAAACTTTAGTATGCATCTCCACAGTATGACCTAAATTATCAGCAGCAGCTTTGATGGGAACACCTTGTAAATGCGCTCTAATAGCACAAGCATGACGTAAATCATAAGGAGAAAAAGATATTTTACTATGTAAAAAGTTTGTTGAAATAATTTGAACTCTTGATTTAAGTTGCTGTGCATTATTCCAAGATTCAGAATATTTTTTTAATATAGAAATATTATCAATATTTTTTAAATCAAATAGTTCTATCCATCTAGGTACAAACGCAAAAACTTCTCTATAACCAGTTTTATTTGATTCATGTACTTTAAAAGTATTGTGAATATTTTGAGGAGATATAAACCATTGTAAATCTGGTTGATTTATAATTTCTCGCGGTCGTAAACCATATACAGCTAAAAGCCCATATACTATTTTATAAATTCTCCAATTATCTTTA
>JBCBHT010000127.1:0-20263 GCA_038525335.1 Cyanobacteria bacterium J06621_15
CACGTTTACAAGCACTCAGTCAAGCCGTAGAGCAAGCTCAAACTGAGGCTCAAACTGTTTTTAACACTTTAGGTTTAGTTTCACAAGAAATCGTTGGGATTGAAATCTTATCAGTTGGTGAATCAAGTCCCATAGCTCAGCCCCTTCAGTTTGAAGCAAGTGCTGCAAGAGACGCAACAACACCCATAATTGGAAGTCCTCAAACAGTACAAGCAACAGTTACTTTGGACATTCTTTACAGTGAACAGTGAACAGTGAACAGTAATTAAGGTTAAAAGTTAATAACTCCTAATTCCTAACTCCTAACTCCTAACTCCTAACTCCTAACTTTTTTCTCCCCCCTCTCCCCACACTCCTCTTCACTCCTCTTCACCACGGTAAACGACTTCCATCCCAAGAGAAAAACTCGCCGCTGTCTTCTGGTTTCAGGTTTGAAATTACACTGAGCAACAGATTGGTGGTATGTTCGACGGGGAATAGTTTTTCTGGTGGTACGTTGCGCTGAAAGGGTTGTGAAAGTTTGGTGTCTGTTGTGCCGGGATGTAGTGTAACTATTATGGTTTTGGGACATCTGCGACTATATTCTATTGCCGTAGTTCTCATGAACATGTTAAGTGCTGCTTTGGATGCTCGATAGCCGTACCATCCACCTAAACGGTTATCACCTATACTACCTATCTTGGCAGAAATACAGGCGAAAATATTTTTTTCTTTGTGTTTAAATAAAGGCTGTAAATGTTTGGCTAATAAGATTCCTCCGATACTATTAACCTGGAAATAGCGCATCAAATTTTCGGGATCAATCTGTCGCAGGCTTTTTTCGGGTTGCATTTCACCTTCATGCAAAATTCCCACACAGTTGATTACTAAATGCAGTTTGTCTGTTTCTGCGCTTATTTTTTCTATTGCTGCGGATATTTGCGATTCTTGGGTAATATCCATTGAAAGACAAACTAACTTTTGAGAATATTCTTTTTGCAATGAAATTAGTTCGTTAGAAGAGTCAGGATTACGATAGGTAGCATAAATTTTTGAAATATTTGCAATATTATTCTCTTGCAATAAAGCTTTGACAAAGCCCAAACCGATTCCTTGACTAGCACCAACAATTAAAGCATTTCCGCGATTCATTTCTTCTATTACAGACATTATTAAAACAGTGAAGACTTAATAGTTAACAGTTAAAAGTTAAATAACTCCTAACTCATTACTCATTACTCATTACTATTCACTTTTTCTACTCCCTCTTCCCAATCTACCCCTTTCTCTTGTCTCTCTATCTTAATCCTTTGCCCAACAACGCACGCAAAAAGTAAAAATAGATATCACTCCTACAAGTTCAATTGCTATTTGAAAAGCTGTAGGACTTAATGTGAAACCCCAAATTATAATCAAACTTCCCATTATAGCAGCAGATATACGAAGAACTTCTTCTTTAATATTTATTGCGAACCAAATAGTTACAAAGCCGATTATCAAAAATAATAAGTAAGTCATTACCTGATATAGATGAGCATATTAGTAGAAATTAGTAAATAGTATCAAGAGACAAATAAATGTTGCAAAATCGTAACTAAAGGCAACTTATGCCCAAATATCTGAATATTTAACAATAAAATCAGTAATGATATTTTATCGTAATTTTAGGGAACTATAGGTCTGTATTAATCTTTCAGTTGATTTTAAAATTCTCATCATGACACAATCTCCTCTTACTGAAACTTCAGTAGCAGCAGTTAATCTAGAATTAGAGCGTGATGTATTTCTTCGTACCTTAATTCGAGAATTATCCGGAACTTTAGAGAATGTAGTTGGTTTAAAGGAAGCTTCAGGGTTTATCAGCGTAGTTGGTCAAACAATGGGTAGACAAATAGATGAAGCGTATAAATCTGCTCTAAAAGTAGATAATCTTTCTCGGGAACAAGTTGCTAAGGTTTTAGTTGATTTAAAAAAACGCATTCAAGGCGATTTTTATATTATTGAAGAAAGCGATGAAAAGATAGTATTTGGAAATCGTGCTTGTCCATTTGCGGAGAAAGTTTTAAATCGTCCTTCAATGTGTATGATGACTTCTAATGTTTTTGGTTCTATTGCGGCTGAAAATTTAGGTTACGCTAAAGTTGAATTACAAGAAACTCTTGCTCGGGGTGATTCTGGATGCAGAGTTGTGGTTTACTTAGAACTTACAGAAGAAGCCGAGGATGCTTTTGGTAGAGAATACTTTAAGTAATTGATTTTAATCTGGGTTCGGGAATATAAACTTCAATAGTATTAATTTAAAACAGTTTTTCATCTACCTATCTGCATATATAAAGGTATTGTTTAGTTGCGGAAAATTGAAAGCAATTTTATCAGGACTTACGCAAAGCTAGTTTTTCCTTATTTTTACGTAAGTCTTATTTATAAATAATGCCTTAATTTTATATTCAAATTTATATTAAAAAAACTATCTATATGAATAGCGAAGATTTTACTCAGCTTGCACGAACTTTTCCAGAACCTTTAGTTCTGTTAAATACTAAAGGAGAAGTTTTGAAGATAAATCCAGCTTTAACAAAGATGCTAGGTTACAAAAGTAGGCAATTAGAAAATAAATTACTGTACGATATTGTAAATGAGCCATCAAATGAGGTTCTTAATTATCTACAAGCTTGCTCAAAAAGTCGTCAAATGATTATTGGTTGCTTGAATTTTTATCAATCTGATAGAGCAATGTTAGCTTGTCGTTGTGAAGGAGCTGTTGTTAAGCCATCGTCATCTTCTTCTCCTGCTATAATCCTGATACGATTGGAAAATCGTACTTCTGCTAACAAGAATTTTGCCACACTTAACGAACAAATAGATAACAAATTAATTAAAGAAGCTTATAAACGCAAACAAACAGAAAGCGCTTTACGAAACTCAGAACTAGAATTGCGACAAAAAGCAGAAGATTTAGAAGATACTCTTGGGAAGCTTAAACGCACCCAATCAAAACTAATTCAAAGCGAAAAAATGTCTGCTCTCGGTCAAATGGTTGCAGGTGTAGCCCATGAAATAAATAATCCTGTAAGTTTTATTTATGGAAATATACTTCCTGCAAATCTTTACGCTCAGGATTTAATTAGAATTATCGAGCTTTATCAAAAAAATTATCCTAACCCAGTAGAAGAAATAGAATTAGAAATAGAAGCTGTTGAACTAGATTTTCTCAAGAAAGATTTTGTAGAATTACTTAATTCTATGAAAAATGGAACAGAAAGAATTAAAGATATTGTTCTATCGCTGCGGAATTTTTCTCGACTTGATGAAGCTGAATTTAAACAAGTAGATATTCATGAAGGTATCGATAGTACGTTACTGATTCTACATAATCGTTTGAAAGCGACAGCAAATCACCCGAAAATCGAGATAATTAAAGAATATTCGTCTCTACCCAAAGTTGATTGTTTTGCTGGACAATTGAATCAGGTATTCATGAATATTCTTGCGAATGCAATTGATGCTTTAGATGATGAAGTAGATAACAATCAAACTTTTTTTCCTCAAATAAGAGTTTTTACAGAATTCTCAGGTAGCAACAATATATTAATTCGTATTGCTGATAATGGTTCGGGTATTCCAGCATCAGTTCAATCTAAGTTATTCGACCCTTTCTTTACCACCAAACAAGTTGGTAAGGGTACGGGATTGGGTTTATCTATTAGCTATCAAATTATAGTAAATAAACATCACGGGAAATTATCTTTTAATTCTTCTCCTGGAGAAGGGACAGAGTTTACTATTGAAATTCCGATTAAGCAGTGTTGATTTGTATAGCAAATTTAGGTTGAGGTTATATTCCACCCAACTGAAAATGTTATAGTTTAATTTTTTACTACTACAAATAATTGCCTTAATTATTCTATTATCTAAAAGGGTTTGATTTTGGCATAATTATGATGCAAAAAATTAAGTTTTAATCATATGATTGATGCAGTAATTACGATGATTTGTAATTGAATTTTAATTTAATTTAATTTAATTTTAGGCTTATAAAGGATGCCAAAAAGTATTATTTAATATATGCTATAAAACTAATATAATTTAGCTGAATTCTATCTTCATATTCTAGCAATAATTATCAAAAGTAATAGGTAAGTCATTTGATGGCAAATAGAGATTCATTAAATTTGCTAATTGTGACGATAATCAAAGAATACCTGGGAATTTTATCAAAATACCTAAATTATTGAGATTTATTTGGGAAATATATGAGTATACCAATTTAAGTACTAGTCTAAATCAGGCGCATCTAAGCATTATGAAACGAAATATTTTATTTGCATCAGCATTTGGTATTACTACTTTGCTGGGAACGATAAGCTGTAGTCCTAACAACACTACCCAAGCAGAAGTCAAAACTCAACAGGAAAAACAGGAGATTAAGCTTGGTGGTTCTAGTAGTACTTATATAGCAATAAAGCTTTTAGGCAATGCTTATGCAGTTCAAAATCAAAACGTTAAGTTGACTTTTTTACCCAAAGGTCAATCTGGAAGTAGAATTGCTGGGGTAAAACAAGGATTAATAGATATTGCTGGAGCCACCCGCAAGTTGAAACTAGAAGAAGATGATGGTTCTGTAAACTACAGACAACTAGCAACTGATGGGTTAACGGTAGCAACTCATCGGAGCGTCAAGGGAGTAAGTAACTTAACAACACAGCAGCTCAAAGCAATTTATAGCGGTGCTGTGACAAATTGGCAGGAATTAGGAGGACCAAACGAGGAAATTATCGTTTTAGACCGTCCGGAAGATGAATCTGCTAAGAGGTTATTACGCAAGCACTACTTGGGAAAAAAACTCAAAAATGCACCGAAAGCAGCGATAATGCGTTATGAACCAGAATTAATAAATGCTTTACAAAATACTCCTTATAGTATTGGTACTTTTTCGCTTGCTAATGCTATATCTAATAAATTACCAGTTAACCGTTTGAGTCTTAATAATATAGAACCTAATCCAGAAAATATAAAGTCTGGAAAATATAAAATGGTACGTAATATTGGGGTTGTTTGGAGCAACAAACCGTCAGAAATAACTCAGAAATACTTAGATTTTGCTTTTAGCGAAGCAGGAGCAGAAATTTTAAATAATTCTGGTTTCGTACCATCAACTTAGAAATAAGAGCAGATGTTAAAAAAACAATATTCAAAACTCCCTTTAAAAACCAAAATTCTTTTACCTTTACTTTTGGTTTTTATGAGTATTTGGTCGTTAGGAACAATCAGCTTTGGCTTTTTTTTCACTCACCGTTTGGAAGAAAAACTCAAAGCGGAAACGAAGGGAGTTTCTTCTTTAGTTACAGATGCTTTAGAGCAGGAAAAACAACTATTATTTCTGAAAGCAAGATGGGTCGCTGACTCCAAAGAAGTTTCTCAGCTAGTAGCCGAAAAAAATAAAACTGCACTGTTAAGAGCTTTATTACCCCTAAAAGAATCCTTGGAACTGGATTTGATTAAAATTATCCATGCTAATGGTATGAGACTTGCAAAAGTTAATAAGCAAGCAATCAGCTCTATTCTGTTTAATAATGCTGAGATGAATCAAGCGGCTAGTGTTGGAATAGATTATTTTAATGTTATTGTTAGCGAGGATAATAGAGCTTCGTTGCTTGTAGGTTTAACTTCGGTAAAATCCACTGAAAAAATTTTGGGTGGGGTAATTGTCGGTACTATAATTGATGATGAAGTATTAATTCGGATTCGCTCTAATACAGAAGCACATTTAGTTACAATTCAAAATAATCAAGTAACAGCATCCACTTTACCAGAAGCTAAAACCAATGTTTGGCAAGCACCTGCAAGCGAATCTCCACCAGTGCAGGTTAATATTGCTGGAAAAAATTATATTGCTTATTCTGTAAAAATTGTTGGATTAAATGATGCAAAATCAAAATTAGTATTACTCAATTCAGTTGCTTCTTTAGAATATAATCAACAGCAAATGTGGATTAGTATTATAGTTTTTTCTTTTGTAGGAGCAATTATATTTAGCTTTGTTGTTTTCAAAGTTGTTACCTTGATTACTAATCGAATACTTTATTTGACTAATGCGACAAAAAAAATAGCTAGCGGTGATTTTTCTAATAGAATCTGTATCAACGGAAATGATGAAATTAGTATCTTAGCTCAAAGTTTTAACTATATGACCGAACAA
Organism: Cyanobacteria bacterium J06621_15; assembly: GCA_038525335.1. GTDB lineage: Bacteria > Cyanobacteriota > Cyanobacteriia > Cyanobacteriales > Nostocaceae > Rivularia. Next base: position 6,179 of record JBCBHT010000127.1, read on the forward strand.
GTGGCTTTACTGCTGCAAAAACAAGAAGAAATAAATGAAGAATTAGAAATAAATAACCAAACTTTAGAACATCGAGTAGAACTTAGAACTCTAGAATTAAATGATAAAAATGCATCTCTTCAAGAAGCATTGCAAGAGTTACAGCGTACTCAAGCTCAGGTAATTCAGAGCGAGAAAATGTCTTCTCTGGGTCAAATGGTAGCAGGGGTGGCTCATGAGATTAATAATCCAGTTGGTTTTGTACATGGTAATCTTGAACCAGCTTGCGAATATGCTCAAGACTTAGTTAAAATTATCGAACTTTATCAAGAACATTATCCAGAACCGGTAGAAGAAATTAAAGAGGAAATTGCAGCAGTTGAATTAGATTTTATTAAAGAAGATTTTGTTAAGCTGCTTGATTCGATGCAAAATGGAACCGAAAGAATCAAAGAGATAGTTTTATCGCTGCGAAATTTTTCCCGACTTGATGAATCTGATTTCAAACAAGTAGATATTCATGAGGGAATTGATAGTACTTTATTAATTTTAGATAATCGTTTGAAAGCAACAGCGAATCATCCGGAAATTGAGATAATTAAAGAATATTCTTCTTTACCCAAAGTTGATTGTTTCGCTGGACAATTAAATCAGGTATTCATGAATATTCTTGCTAATGCAATTGATGCGTTGGAAGATGAAGCAAAGAGAAATAAAAGTTTTTTTCCTCAAATAAGAGTTTCTACAGAATTATCAGGTAGCAGCAATATCTCAATTCGTATTGCTGATAACGGTTCGGGTATTCCATCGGAAGTTAAATCAAAATTATTCGACCCTTTTTTTACTACCAAAGAGATTGGGAAAGGTACGGGGTTAGGCTTATCTATTAGCTATCAAATTATAGTAGATAAACATCATGGTAAGCTATCCTGTAATTCTTCACCCGAAACAGGTACAGAATTTGTTATTGAAATTCCAATTCATCAAAGTTGATATGATTTTTTCATCTGGGGAACCTTTAAGTTCTGTTGTTTTAGAAAACCGGGTTACCTAATTTCTGCTATTAAATGATATGTTTTAAAATCTTTTGGGGAAAAATAAAACTATATCTACCAATTTATTTGACATAGCATCACCATGAGGAAATCTCAAGCTAGCGAAACTTCAGCCACTCCCCTTGATGTTTCATTGAAAAGCGACTTATTTATACGCACCATATTTCAAGAGTTATCAGATAGCTTACAAAAAGTAATTGGTACAGAAGAAGCTTCAGAATTTATTAGTGTAAAAGCCAAAAAAATGGGTAGAGAAGTAGATAGGAAATATAAATCTGCTCTACAAGTATACAATCTTTCTCGCGAGCAAGTTGCTGAGGTTTTGGTTGATTTGAAAAAACGGATTCAAGGTGATTTTTACGTTATTGAAGAAAGCGATGAAAAAATAGTTTTTGGTAATCGTAATTGTCCGTTCGGGGATAAAATTCGCAATCATCCTTCGATGTGTATGATGACTTCTAATCTTTTTGGTTCCATAGCTGCTGAAAATCTTGGTTACGCTAAAGTCGAACTTCAAGAAACTATTGCTCAAGGAAATCCTGAATGTAGAGTTGTAGTTTACCTAAGACTTACAAAAGCAGCTGAAAATTCTCCAGGTAGAGAATACTTTAAATAATTAATGTGAGTTCGGGTTAAGAGATTCACTGTTATTAAGTAGTAAGTAGTAAATAAAGAGTAAAACTCAGCTATAGACATTAATCATGGAACAAATTCAATTTTCTTAAGCCAGGATTATCTAATATGTAGATGCAATTATAGCGGTTCTCGGTTGAGTGGAATAAACTTTGATAGACCTCACCCCCAGCCCCTCTCCTTATTAAGGAGAGAGGTGTATTTTATTCAACTGAAACTGCTATATACTAAGAAAAAATATCCCAAACTCAGGTTAATTCGTTCTCAATTTATTGATTTCTATATTCCCAATTTAAAATTTTCTTTTAGATTCTCTAGAGTGTGTTACGGCAAAAATATACTGATTATTACGACATATAAAAATCATCTACAAGCCCCCTAACCCCAAATCTTGGGGGAAAAAGAGTTTTCAAAGTCCCCCAGACTTGGGGGATTTAGGGGGCTAAATAACCTAAACTTAGACAGGTTGACTTCTGTATACACCGTAGCCTTAATAAGGAGAGGGGTTGGGGGTGAGGTTTTGAGATACGTACTTCACCAGACTAAGAAACGCTGTAATATCTAAACTATCACAGCTTGTTTCCGCAAACTTTCCACTGTAGAAATAAAATGCTGTGCAACTTTGTCTATTTCTTCAACCGTATTAAATCTTCCTATCCCAAACCTGACCGAAGCACGAGCAAGTTTTTCCGAGTGACCCAATGCTGTTAAAACGTGGGAAGGTGCAGTATTTGTTGACGAACAAGCAGAACCAGAAGAAACAGCCATAACCTGCTGCAATCCTAATAATAATGCCGAACCATCTACTCCTTCAACACTGACATTCAGGTTTCCCGCTAATCTCTGATTTGGATGTCCGTTAAGATAAATTCCTTCTAATTGCGAAATTTGTTCCCACAATCTTTTTCTAAGTTGAGTAAGGAATTCGTTTTCTGTAGTTTGGTTTTGCAGCGCTATTTCTACAGCTTTTCCAAATCCAACAATTTGCGGTGTATACAATGTACCGGAACGAATTCCCCGCTCTTGACCGCCACCATGTTGTTGAGAAGCTATGTTTACTCTGGGATTACGACGACGCACGTACAAAGCTCCGATACCTTTAGCTCCGTAAATCTTGTGTGCTGTTAATGACATCAAATCAATCTTCATTTCTTGCACATCTAAGGATATTTTACCGATTGCTTGAGCGCTATCTGAATGAAATAGGATATTCCGTTCGCGACATATTTCACCAATTTCTGTCAGTGGTTGTAAAACTCCGATTTCATTATTCGCAGCCATAACTGAAACTAAAATTGTATCGTCGCGAAAAGCTTTTTCTAATTCATTAAGATTAATAATTCCATTCTTTTGTACAGTCAGAAAAGTAATTTCAAAGCCCAAAGTTTTTAAATAATTACAAGGGTCAATTACTGCACTATGCTCTGTTTGAACAGTAATAATATGTTGACCTTGAGAAAAATAAGCTTCAGCGACACCTTTGATAGCTAAGTTATTTGCTTCTGTCGCACCGCTAGTAAAAATTATTTCTTCGGGGCTTGCATTGATAGCATTTGCAATAGTTTCTCGCGCTTTTTTCACAGCAGCTTCCGCTTCCCAACCATAAATATGACTAATACTTGAAGGATTGCCAAAATGTTCGGTGAAGTAAGGTAGCATTGCATCTACTACTCTTTCATCGACTGGTGTTGTGGAGTGACAATCGAGATATATAGGACGTTGGGACATGGTTACGAGTGTAACTATTACAGAGATTATATAAAATTATAAAGCTATTACAGTTTTAATTTATCTTTATTTTTTACCCCCTCTCCTTAATAAGGTTCCGAATGTGTTGGAATGAATAGAAATTAATACTAGACTATTACAAAACATTCAGAATATAGCGTTAAATAATTAGATTAGGACATTAATCAAAGAACCAAACCTATGATTATTAAACTTTTGACCTTTAACCTGTGAACTTTGACCTTCGCGTAGCACTATACTTAAAATAATAAAAATATAAAATATTTAAAGCAAAACGTTCGCGCTAATAATGAAAAAATATTGCACGAACGCTATTAGTAATATATTAATTTTTCAAAATAATGAAATGAGTTAAAAAGCACCAAGCGATACAGCTAAAGTAAATACAGAAATCAACCCTATCATCAACAAGGTAATAGTGAAATAAGGAGCGCGATTAACGTTATCCAAATACTCGTTTCTTCTTCTATCTGCTTCTGTTAATTCTCCAAAATGCATCTGTCTCATAATTTTTCTCCTTTGCTTAACCCTTAAAAATTACTTTCTGAGTTTAACTATAAATTTTGCTTGAATCACCTATAGTTAAGTAAATATCTACAAACATTTAGCTTTTTTAATTCGCTAATACATAACTTTAACTTTAGATAAATTAATACATATACCACTGCGAAATTAAGCTAGGATATCAATCAAAGAACTGAAACTATAATTAAAACCTTTAAGCTTTAACCTTTGACTATTCATTTACGAATAACTATAGTTTTAGCCACCATATCGTGAAAACTTTGTCTTTTTTGATTAAACATAATCATGATTAAGCCAATCATTAGCATTAATATCGAAACCAACTTACCCCAATATCTAATGTTAGCTTGTGAAAATGATATTTTTTGATGATTTAAATCCGTAACTTTGACACCTAAAATAGATTTTCCCAATGTAGATTGTAATTTTGAACTTTCTAAAACTGTAAAATAAAGCCAATTGGTAATTAAACCTATCATCAAGCAAATTTTAACTATTGCTGATGCATCAGTAAATAAAGATAGACCACCAATTAACCAGCCTGTTGACCCAAACCATGCTCCCGCAACACCTTCACCGATAAAGTATGAATCAAATCCCAGGGAACTACTTACGAAAACACTCAGACAAGTACTTATAAATAATAAAATTATAAAATCAATCTGATAGGCACAAAATCTTCTGACAATAGTTGCATATTTAGATTTTTCTTGAGGTTTTTCTTGAGATTTTCCTGTAACATTATAATCACCAGGAAGAATAGTCGGTGGTATATCTCCTGACTGATAGACTGATTGAATAACTGGGTTGTAACTGTTAATATCTGCCAGCTTTTGCGAAATTATCTGAGTATTTGTAGGTCGTAAATTAGGTACATGTTCCATCATTTGGTCGAGCAAAGATGCAAACTCCGGCTTTACACCAAGCGTAGCTTCTTGCCATTTTAATTCCCCAGTTTGTGCATTATAAAAATCACCTGGTTCTCTTCCAGTAAGTAAGAAAACAAAAGTACGTCCTAAAGCAAAAAAATCTGATTGCTGCATCGCTTGTCCGTGCATTTGTTCGGGAGGACTGTAACCAGCAGTCATAATTCCCGTAACTTGTCCTTGAACTTGCTTTGCGATATAAGTTTCTGTAACCTCTCGTGCGCTACCAAAATCAATCAAAGCCAAACGACCATTTGGTCTTAACATAATATTTGATGGTTTGATATCGCGATGAAAGAAGTTTTGAGTATGAACTTTTTGCAGAATATCAACAACTTCGCTTAACCATCGAATTGCTAATTTTTCATCAATAGGACGTTGCTGTCGCTGTCGAATATATTCCCATAAATCTAAACCTTCAATTTTTTCCATTATCAAGCAATGAAGCGGTTGGGTACTACTTCTAGGAAAATAAACAAAATAGCTATCGGATTCTACCTTGGGAATACCGGGGTGATTTAACGACTTTAAAACCTCTGCTTCCCGTTGGAACAATTCCACAGCCTTGGGATGATTATTAATCAGAACTTTTAGTACTTTATTGCTATTGCTTCGCGTTTCGTTCACCTCATAGGTTTTACCAAAACCACCACCACCAAGTTCTTTAGTTACCCGATAACGACCTTCTAGCAGCAATTCCGAACCGCAACCAAAGCAGAATAGGGTATTATCAGGATTGTCTTCCGGCTTCTGACACAAAGGATTAATACAGAGGCTCATTTCTACGGATGGAGTTACAGCTTTACGTGTTAGTAGTTTAACTCCACTCGGATGTCAAGCAAGAGCAATTTTGTATAAAAACTGTAAGCAAATTGTGAAGAGAAGTTGATAATTGGGGGTTAGAGTTAGAAGTTAAGAGTTAGGAGTTAAAAGTTAAGGGTTAGGAATTAAGGATTAGTAGGCTATAAAAAAATATTTCAATTAATACTTTATAGCTGACAATTAATCAATAATTATTGCTAACTGTTAACTCAATAAAGCCCATTTGTATCCTTCTTTAAGTTTTTCTTTTCCTTGATTATCAACAATACTTCCGTGAGCCACAATTACTCTTTCAAAATTCCAGCTTAAAACTGTTTGAATCGAATTTTTTACCTTTTGTTTTTCTTGTATCGCTATTTTTTCTAATCTTGAAGGTTCTAGTTTTTTGTAACCTCCAATTACTCTCGTTACTAGCTTAGTTATGAAAGGGAAAGTTTCATCAAAATGAAAAGCTGTATCTGTCAAAATTAAAGTCTGGCTCTGTTGATGAAAAAAAACTATTTCGTTTAATGGGAATGCTCCTTTTGGAGTTAAAGTTTTAAATCCTTCAAATAAAAAATATTCAATTTCATCTTGCTTGCCAATTTTTCCTTGATGAATAATTCTATCAAAATTAATATCTTGCCGTTTTGATTCTAGACCTGGAGCAGCAAAAATCTGAGCATCGGGATAAACAGATTTGAAATCAGGTATAAAAAGATGGTGGTAAAGATTAGGAGCAATCATGATACTAACTTTACCAAGTGTCTTAATTTGATTAATCGTTTCCTCATCTACCTTGATTGGAGAAATAACTACAAGTTCACCATTTTTAAGACGAATAATAGTCATTCTCGTACCAACTTCTAATCCCAAATATTTCAGTTTTTGTTCGGCAACCCAGATATTTGTATCAATTTTTTCGAGCATAGTTAGTTGCTTATAAGGGAACAAATTATTGATGTGATAAGACAAAGGGAATTGAAAAGTTAAAAATTCTGATTTAGAGGTTAATAATTAAAAGTTAAGAATGAGATTCAATACTTACAGAATTATTATTGCTATCTGATAACTAGCTACCATTACTAATTTACTGCGTTCTTGGCAGGAAGAATATCTAAGTAGACATAAGCTTTTATTAGGTTATTGCTCTGACATTCACTAGATATAGTATTTTTATATACACTGCATACGAGTATATAAGCTTATCCTAATGGCTGATGGCATTATTAAATAATGCTCTTAATATATAAAAGTCTGTTATTCAAACACAGTATTGACACAGAATTAATTGTTTTATCGATTACTCTTATAAAATTTCTAAATCTCCGTAAATATGAAAAAAAAGCCGGAAAACTTCCTAATCAAATATTTCAAACTATTAAAAGTAGTATTAATTATATTAATGCTTGTATTTAGTTTAAAGCTTGTACCCGCGATGGCGCAGTCTAGCGAATTTGCTGCTGTAACTATCAAGGATAAAGAACTTTTTAAAGTCAGTAATACAAATAGTAAAACAGCAGAAAAAAGGGCTGAATACATCAATCAAATTCTTAAGGATGCAGTAGAATCCGAAAATGCTCCGGAAATAGAGATTAAAGAATTCGATAAATATGCAAAAATATTTGTTAATGGTAAACCTATTACCGTCACAACCAACGATGTCACTTCTAACAAAAATACTAATCAGCAAGCTTATGCTTGGGCAGAAGAAATTCGTAAAGCAGTAAATCAAGCGATAAAAGAAGGAAGGAAAGATTTTATTCCTAGAACATTGATTTTAAGTAGTTTTCTAATAGCGTTGACAATAGCGCTGCATTTTGCTTTAGGAAAGATATGGCAAGTATTTCAATACAAAGTTTCTCCACTGGTAACATCTGAAGATTCTTCCGACCAAAACCAACAGCAAAATAGCTTAAATTTACTCTTAAAAGCTACGCTATTTCTAGCACGAGCTGCACTTTGGGTGGTAGTAGGTCTTTATATCACCGATTTATTTCCTCTGACACGAAGATGGAGTTCTGATATTGCTGGTATTATACGCGAGAGCTTAACTTCTCCGATTTTTAAAGACTTTTCAATTACTGGTATTTTAGTTTTAATTGGTCTGTTTTTGGGGTTAATTATAGCTGCGGGTGCTGTAACCAATATATTGCGATCGCGAATTTTGCGAGTGCTAAGAATCAGCAGGGGAGCGCAAGAAGTTATAGCGATTGTTTTCAAATATACGCTGATTGGAGTAGGTTCAGTTGTTCTTCTACAAATTTTCGGAGTTGATTTAAGTTCTTTAGCGATTTTAGCTAGTGCTTTGGGTGTAGGTATCGGTTTTGGTTTCCAAGACATAGCTAAAAACTTTGGTAGCGGGCTGATACTATTATTTGAAAGACCTATTCAAGTAGGTGATTTTATTGAAGTGGGAAACTATATGGGAACAGTGGAAAGCATAGGTGCCCGTAGTGTAACTATTCGTACTTTAGACAGAGTTTCAATAATTGTACCAAACTCGCGTTTTTTAGAAAGTGAAGTAATTAATTGGAGTCATCATAACCCAGTATCTCGAATTCATGTACCGGTAGGAGTTTCTTACAGTGCTGATGTTAAAGAGGTTAAAAAAGCACTTTTAGAAGCAGGAAAAAGCCATCCTGATGTACTATCAGTTCCTCAGCCCCAAGTATTTTTTAGCGGATTTGGTGATAGTTCCTTGGACTTTAAGTTATTTGTATGGATAAATAAACCCAGCAATCAAGTATCAATAAAAAGTGATTTATGTTTCCGAATAGAAACAGCTTTGAAAGAACATGATATTGAAATTCCATTCCCACAAAGAGACTTACATTTACGTACTGGTGAATTACCTCTTAAACTTTCACCAGAAGTAGAACAAGCTCTATTACGACAGCAGCAAAATGGAAAAAATGGAATATAAATTAGGAATTAAGAATTAGTAATTGGTAGTTGGTAATTGCGAATTGGTAATTGGATTAAATTAATTATGTATTAAAGAGTATTTTTATTATTAATAACTGGTTCCTAGTCACTGGCTGGGAACCCATAAGCTTGAGTCTCTGCCCCAATTAAAACATGAGTCAGAGACTTTTAAATTCTGTATTCCCAGTTAGAAACCGGGGACAATAAATCACCAATTACCAATCCTAAATAGTCACAGGAGCTTCAATATAAATATTTGGTTCTTGCATAACAAATTCAATACCAAAGTTCTTTAATTGGTGAGATACTTTTTCATTGGCTAAGTCTACTAATTGCTTTCTCAATTCAAGAGAATTTTGGTTTGAACCTAAAAGAAAGAAAGTAATTCTAGCTCTAGTACGTTCTGGTTGTGAATCTTTATCCATAGCAAGAACAGTTGTTGAAGGGTTAATATTTGCCGAAACATCAGCTTTAAAATTATCCTTGACAGCTATATCTTGACTTGTATCTAAGTTTTCAAAAACTACTTTTGCTGTTTCTGGTTCGACTCCGAACAGCGATTCCATACTTTCTTCAACTACTCGTCTTACCAAAGCTTGTCCTTTATCGAGTAGCTTCTGGTTAAAGTCGAGATAGAACATTACCATGACCTTTTTACCACGAGTCACGTTTTCGATTTCAGCATTGGCTAACACCGAATTAGGTACAACTACTAAAGTACTTTTACCAGAAGACCGTATTTTAGTAGAACGAAATCCAATAGACTCAACTCTTCCATAAGTACCCTCGGTAAACTTACCAGATACAGGAAAATGAATATAATCACCCGTTACAAAAGGTCTATCTAAATAAATAACAATAGTACCTAATAATTGCTCCAAAGTTTTTTGTGCTCCAAAAGCAATTGCTACACCACCAATTCCCAAACCAGTAATTAAACCAACTAAATTGAATCGGTTATTAGCAAAAACGAAAACTGCGAGAAATCCTATGATGATGTTAACAATAGTCTCAAATATTAACAGTAAATCATCAGCCTGGTAGCCTAATTTACGAATTAGAATAACACCATATGTTCTAACTAATTGTCGAAATATACCTGAAGCAAATATCGCAATGCTGAGTATAACTAATAATTCTACAATATCGTACAAAAACTTATGAACGACTTTGAACTCAGAAATTAAAGGTAAAGATAAGAAAATTAAAATTGAAGTTCCAGCCCATCTAAGTGGTTGACGATTGGTGTAAATTAACTTTTCATAGATATCAACTACTTGTGGAGGTGAAAAACGATTTACAGCAAATTTAATTATTGAAGAAGTATATCTTCCAATAAAAAAAGCTGCGATAACACACAAGATAAATATTTCGGTATTTTCAATATTGCGGATGTTGTGTGATATGAAATCAATTATTTGATTGAAAACTTTCATATTTACCTCTAGATTGTAACGGGTGCGTCTACGTAGATAGCTGGTTCTTCTATATCAAAATCCATACCGTAACCTTTGAGCTTCTGATTGATAGTTTCTGTAGCCATATCAATTAGTTGACGGCGTAATTCCATGGAAACTTTACCAGAACCTAAAATAAATAGGCTAACTTGGGCTTGAGTTCTTAATTGACTGTCGCTATTTGAAGTTCTAAAATCGATACGAGTACTGCGTGAATCAAGACCAAAAATATCTTTTGTGCTTGTTAAAATTACCTGTTCAATTAATGCTTGTTCTTTCGCTTCAACTCTAAGATGAAAGTTTAAATAAAGAATAGATATGACTTTTTTAGCACCAGAAAAATTCTCGATATTCATTTGGGTTAGAGAATTATTTGGTATTACTATAACTGTTCCTTTACCAGAAGTACGAATTTTTGTAGAGCGCCAACCAATTGATTCAACTCGTCCAAAAGTACCATCAGGTAAACCGATATAATCGTCAATATAGAAAGGATGGTCAATATATAATACAACACCACTAAGAAGCTGTTCTACTGTTGTTTTAGATGCAAAAGCTATTGCAACACCACCAATTCCTAAACTTGCTAACAAACTTAATATATTTATATTGTGAGTTTGAGCAAAGAAAATAAAACCGATAAAAACAACTGCTAAGTAAGCTGTATACTTTGCTAAGTTTAATAATTCACTATTAGCTTTACGACCGCTTTTTAACGCAGATTCTAAAATATAATCGTCAATATATTTACCAAATATTCTAATAACTAACCAGCAAGCCTCTATAGTTAAAATAAAGCTTATAATTTTTTCTATCACCGGATAATCATCAAGTATTGGGACAAATAAAGCAACTATTTCCAAAAATCCCAATCCAAAAGCAAGTCCGATTAAATGTCTGTAAGGTTGTAATAATTTTTCTGTTTTCTCACCAGCTTCTGAAGAGACAAAAACACTTAAGCAAAAATTAGCTATCCGAGGAAAAATACAACCAGCAAAAAATGCTATAAAGCTAAATACTCCGACAACAAATGTCAACTGAATTTTAGCACTAAAAAGAATATTGTTTGACAATAATTCCATCATCAACAAAGCTCCTAAATTTATTGTGTTTTTGTGACTCAAAAATTATTCATACTTATAAGTATTACAAACCTTGCTTGTAGTCTGTAACACGAAAAAATCATAGTTTACTCTTCATATTGCTGCTTTATAAATATCTTCTACGTATAAAGCTTTTTTGTCTGCCAACTGTATTACTTATAATTATTAATACCAAGATATAGATAGGAAGTAGGCAATAGTAAGTAAAATTAATGTGACATTGATTTTAATTATTTGTACTAATGTAAAACCACAAAACTTGGCTTTTTGCTACTACTAATATAAATATAGTTAAATATATTACATTTACATCTAAGATATATACTTTGATACAATTCCCTTAAAATATAGCTTATTCAATTCCTTACTGCCTAGTATCTGAAAAATTATGAGCGATGTATATAATAGATTGGCTCCTTTTATCCAGGAATACATTTACAACAATAACTGGACGGAATTAAGACCAGTACAAGCTGCTGCTTGTAAAGTCATATTTGACACAGATGCTCATTTATTAGTAGCAGCAGGTACAGCTTCAGGAAAAACGGAAGCAGCTTTTTTACCAGTTTTAACTCAGCTATACGAAAAACCTTCTAGCACTATAGGTGCAATTTATATCGGTCCGATAAAAGCCTTAATTAATGACCAGTTTGAACGTCTGAATGACTTATTGAGGGAAGCTGATATTCCCGTGTATCATTGGCATGGAGATGTTCCTCAAACGAGAAAAAAGCAGCTTTTAAAAAAGCCATCGGGTATCTTGCAAATTACACCAGAATCTTTAGAAAGTTTATTAATTAATAAGCATGAGAATCTAATAAATCTTTTCGGTGATGTGCGTTTTGTAGTCATCGATGAAATTCATGCTTTTATGGGTACTGAAAGAGGTTGTCAAATTCTTTGTCAATTAGAAAGGTTAGCAAAACTAACTAAAAATCAACATCGTAGAATTGGTTTATCGGCAACTTTAGGAGACTATTCTCTTGCAGAAGATTGGTTAAGTTCCGGTACTAATAAATCAGTAATTACGCCAAAAATTGAAGCAGCAAAACGACAAATAAAATTAGCATTAGAACACTTTTATGTTCCAGAAAAAGCCGATAATTACGAAATTACCGACTGTGATAGATATATTTTTAATCTGAGTAAATCGCGTAAATGTCTTATCTTTGCTAACAATAAATCTCAAACTGAATCAGTAATAGCATCTTTACGTCAAATAGCTGATAGTGAAAGACAACCCGATATTTATCACGTCCACCATGGCAGCATATCAGCTTCTCTGCGGCAGGTAGCAGAAAACGCCATGAGAGAACCAAATCAACCAGCGGTGACTGCTGCAACTTTAACTTTAGAAGTAGGAGTAGACATTGGCTATTTACAGCGAGTCATCCAGCTAGAATCTCCTTCTTCTGTGGCAAGTTTTTTACAGCGTTTAGGAAGAACCGGAAGAAGAGGTGAACCTGCGGACATGCGTTTTGTTTGTCCAGAAAAGCAAGTACCCTTAGAAGCTCCACTTCCCAAACAAATTCCTTGGCAACTTTTACAGTCAATAGCAACGATTCAACTTTATTTAGAAGACAAATGGATTGAGCCAATTCAACCAATAAAATATCCCTTGAGTCTGCTTTATCATCAGACCATGAGTATCCTAGCAGCAACAAAAGAAATATCACCTGCTGCTCTTGCTAAAAAAGTTTTCAATTTATCGTCTTTTCAATATATCTCTGAAGAAGATTATAAATTACTGCTGCGTTATTTAGTTAGTATTGACCATATTAATAAAACCGAGGAGGGAAAATTAATACTGGGTGTAGCAGGTGAGAAAATAGTTAAAAGATTTCAATTTTATGCTGTATTTCCTGAAACCGTTGAGTTTACCGTTAAACAAGATTCAACAGATATCGGTACGATTGTCATAGTACCCAAAGTTGGCAGTCAATTTGGATTAGCAGGAAAAACCTGGGAAGTTTTAGACGTAGATTTTGCGAAAAAAGCAATATTTGTTAAACAAGTAGAAGGTAAAGCCGGTATATTTTGGCGCGGTGGTACTGGTACAATTCATAGCAAAATATTAGAGCGAATGCGCCGTGTTTTATTAGAAGATAAAGAATATGCTTATTTGCAAACAAATGCAAAAACAAGATTGCAAGAAGCGCGTCAATTAGCTTTAGATTTTGAACTAGATAAGCGAAATATAATTAAATTCCAAAAAGGAAAATGCTGTATTTTCCCTTGGATGGGAACAATAGCCTACAACACTTTACATAGAATGTTAAATAACTTTTCTAGAGAATCATTAGAAATTAAATCTCTTGGTGGAGTTAATCCTTATTTTATGATGTTGAAATTGGGAAAAGGTAAATTTGAACAGCTAGAAACCGAAATATTATCCTTATGCGAACAGCGTATAGTAAACGAGCATTTAGTTGCAGACGCAGAAGCACCAGAAATACAGAAATACGATAAATATATTCCCCACCCACTATTAAGAAAAGCCTTTGCAAGCGATTATTTAAATGTAGAAGAAGTTAGACAGCAAATTGCGCTTTGGTAAAGAAATGGGTAGAAAAGGAGACAAGGAGAGTGAGAGAGTGAGAAAATAACTCATTACTTGTTACTTATTACTTGTTACTCATTACTCATTACTCATTACTCATTACTCATTACTCATTACTCATTACTCATTACTCAATTTTTCCATGTACGATTACGTAATTGTTGGTGCTGGTTCTGCTGGTTGTGTATTAGCAAATCGTCTCACAGAAAATCCTCAAATTAAAGTATTACTTTTAGAAGCTGGTAATCCTGATAAGTCTCCGAAAATTCATATTCCTGCGGGTTATCCAGACTTATTTAAAACTAAATATGACTGGCAATATTATACAGAAAAACAAATCAATTTAAACAATCGTCAACTTTATTTTCC
>JBCBHT010000128.1:0-19988 GCA_038525335.1 Cyanobacteria bacterium J06621_15
AGCCGAAAAATTCGCAGCACAACTCAGAGAAGCACAAATTGAACCAGAAACTTAAAAAATTATCACCATAATTTAGAAAGAATAAAAAATCCTCCCTACTTCAAGAGGACTAATACAATCATCTAAAAATAAAACAAATCAATAACCAGCAACCAGCTAGTACTTATCAATAAAACACCAGAATACAGGGAAAGATATATATTTTAAAAGCCCCAACTGACTATCTATTCCCTGTATTTTTCTTGAATTCCCGATAAGCGCACCATTAACCATTAATTGGTCACTGGTCACTGGTTACTGAATCAACTACGGATTGGGAGCGTCAAAAGGTTCTACACCGCTAAACTTAAGTTTTGCAGCACTAGGATTGTCACCAATCTTGCGAGCGTTAAAGCGTACTTGCTCGCGACCTTCGTTGACCTTTTCAGGGAAGACACCATCAGCAGGGTGTAAATGCTGAGTTTCACCGTTGGGATAAATCCGGTAAATTTTGTAATCTTCTATCTTAGGTTTCATTTTCCGGAATTGAGCGCCCAAAGCGATACCATACTCTTTACGAGCTATTTCCAGCTTATTTTCGCCTTCAACCATCGTCGCAGCACCACCAGTAGGCATTTCAAATACCTGTTCCTTGGTGCTAGTCCAAGTAATAGCGTATTTCTCTTCTTCTACCGCTTTCTTGAGCAAGCCACCAGTGCTGCCACCAAATATTGGGGTTTTTCCAGAGAGTGCTTCTGCCATAATATTCTCTCAACGTTTTTAGGGCATCGTAACACTCTAACCGGAACCATATTACGATTGTGTTAGGAACTTTAACAAAAATTGAGTATAGGGAATTGGGCATTGGGCATTGGGCATTGGGCATTGGTAATTGGTAATTGGTAATTGGTAATTGGAAATAGGTAAGTGGGTGGACAAAATTATTTGTGTCATTGCGAGCGATAGCGTTAGCGCAGCGTGTCCGTTAGGACATAGCAATCTCAAAGTGTTGCGATGATCCGCAGCTTTGCTGAATGCTTCGTTTCACTATCTCCCTCCGGGAGACGCTACGAAGACCGTTCCACTCGCAATGACGAATATACAATTAATTTTGTCTGGGTACTTAATAGGTAATTGATAATAAAAATTGTTCTTCCCCCTCTTCCCCCTCTACCCCCTCTCCCTGTCCTCTTCCATTACTTCCTCACAGCTACCGAAAACCTCTCCTCCTGACTGCCTTCAACACTCGGTACGGTAAAGTGAAATTTGGAGCCTTTATCTTTACCTGACGATTCTGCCCAAATTTTCCCTCCCCAACCAATTACTATCTGACGACAAATTGCTAATCCTAAACCCGTTCCTCCTGTGGTGCGTCTTAAGGCTCCTTCTTCTTGATAAAAGCGGTCAAAAACGATTTCCAAACGATTGGGTTCTATTCCTCTTCCGTTATCAGCTACTGTAACCTCGACCATTTGATTTCCGTTGCGATTCGCTTTGATTGTAATTTCACCTTCGGGTGGTGTGAATTTACAAGCATTGTCCATCAGTTTTGCTAACACTTCCACTAACCAGTCACCGTCTGCTCTAACTAAAGGCAAATTTTCTGATATCTGTGGGGAGACTTTAGGTAATTCTTCTGTTTTAGTGCGAGCGTTAATTCTACTGACTGCTAAGTCTACACACTCTTGTAAAGTCAAGGTTTCTGGATGCCATTCGATTCGACCGCTTTCTAAATTAGATAAAGTTAAAAAATCTTGAATCAGCTTCCGCATTCTTTCTGAGTCAGAAAGTGCCGTGTTCAACATAACTTCGCGCAATTCTAAAGGCATATCTGGCTCAGTAGCCAAACTTTCCAAACACACTTGAATGGTGGACAGCGGAGTTCGCAACTCGTGTCCGGTAATAGCTATTAGGTTGCTGCGAGTACGGTCTAGTGCTTCTAATTTTTGGTTAAAGTCTTCTAGGTTTGCGTATGCTTCTGCTTGAATTAAAGCAGCTCCGACAGAAGTTGCTATCGCTGTGACTAAATCCTGTTCGCCAGTTTGCCATTCATGGGGTTTATCTTCACAATATTGCAATTCTATGATGCCTAACATTCGTCCTTGAAACCAAACTGGTTCCATCAACCACGAACGAATCGAAAAGCTTTTAACAAAATCGGTAACTTCAGCAGAATTAGCTACGCGAGAATCTCCAAGAGTATCGGAAACACAAACACCTTCACCCGTTCGTATTACTTCTTGGAATAGCGGATTATTTTCTAATTCTCTAGTTTGTCCTAGAAGTGATAAAACACCAGAGCTTATGTATTCGTGTTCGATGATGGCGCTGTTATCACCACTTTGAGTGCGGTAAATTAAACACCGACTGGCTGCTAAGTTTTGCCCTAACTCCTGTACGGCTACTTCTAATACTTCTCGCGGATTTAGCGATCGCCGAATTGCAGTACTAATTGAGTTGACTAAACGTTCTTTTCGTGCTTGTGCGGCGATTGACCGATAAGCTTTGTGCAATTTATATTGACTAGCCTGTAAATAGGTAACTAAACGCTGTACGAAGGGGTTAGTGTCAATGTCACAAACATATTCATTATCATCGTCTAAAATCTTGGCAGTAAAATTATCTCCAATGCCAAAGCGCTGACGTGCCTGCTTAATTTTCTCGGCTAGTTCTGGGCGATAAATAAGTATTTTATCTAATAACAAGTCGGCTGCTTTGAGGCTTACACCCCTTTGTGCAGTCCAAATTCCCTCAAACCTCCGTGCAGTATCCATATCAAGACTAGGATTTATTTCGGAGGACATCTCTCGCTTAGCTATGGAGGTTGCATACTCTCGACAAACTAAGCAGGTAGCATAATTAAAAGCAATAACTACTAAATGCCATTCTTGAGCAAGAGCATCTTTTGGTTCAAAAGCGACCTTTTCGTAATGTTCTGAACTGCTGCTAAAACCCGTCTCTGGTGCGGACAATACGTATACTTGATTACTTATTTGCGATAATCGTTGATAGCGATGGGCTTCTTGACGATAAAATCTTTCCCTTTGAAAGTTAGCAATTACTAAAGGCTGCTCCATCGTGGCAGCCAAAACTTGGTCTTCCATCGCGTGGGAGAGCGCTGTTAATGAAGCTTTAAAATATATTTGGGGCCGCAGGTACGGAAGTGCCTGTAGCAAATCACTCAGCACGGAAGTCGAAATGCTCATGAATGTCGTTAAGGAGCCACAATCTGGATTTAAATCCACGTCACAGCTGCATTGTACAAACTACAACGAATTCTAACGTCTAGAAAAATGTTGCATTTTGTAAACAAAATTATATAAATTTAAACAGCCGCTGTATTTAATCACTATTTTTAACTAGCAGCTAATTGCAGCTATATGCTCGCGCAATTGATATTGAATCCATGAAATCATTTTACCTTGCTAGCTGCGAATATTTCGACAAAAGAATCTGTAAGTATTTCAAAAAGTCTATTTATATACCTGAAAACTGCTGTTATTTTTTATGTCAAGTGTAAAACCTTCTATATAAATAAATTCTATCTATTAACAGATGTTGCTTGGATTTATAGTTAATTCGTTGGCATCTATTTGTCAAGATTAAAATAAAAAATGCAGTTTCTGTTACATTTATAATTCTATAATTCAAATAAATTTTACTCTTTTAGATTTAATTTAATTCAAACTTGAAAGCTGTTTTTTTATGTTAATTTAATGTATTAGCAGTTTTTTATTATGCTGATTTCGATAATATTAATATTAACAAAATGTTTGTAATATACAGATTATGGCTGCGAATAATTACACTTAATCGTCCGGTTTACGTTTAAAGCTTAAAAATATATTTTTATAATTATGGCGCTAGAAGACTGTTAGCCAATTATACGTAAAAGTTTTCAGCAATTGTGCTTGTGATAGATATTTAATTGAGTATTATCGAGCTTTGCAAAAAGCATTTTTTTGTAATCAAATTCCTGATTATTAGAAAGGAGATATTTTTCAATTATCCCTTGTATTAATGGCTTATAGATAATTTTAATATTATTATTTATGATAGTACATACCTTTATACACGCCTTTTATTAGTATGATAATAATAACTTTCATTATTCTACAACTTATATTCAATTATATAAAAAACGTATAATTAATATCAAGTATCTACAGATGTATTGTAAGTACAAGTTTTAAAGTTTATTTAAAAATTATTTAAAATTTATATTTTAATATTGTTGTTATTATCTATGTTTTGTTTAATAGCTAGCTGATGATATACAAATGCTAATTACGTGTATTGCTAAAAAAAAAGGTTTAATGTAATATTGCTTTGTCTATATTTCAATGCTATTCGACCATTAAATACTCTTGAGTTAACAGCTAGAAATAGACGCTTATTTCATTATGATTAGGTCTGATAAAAATTATTTTTATTGGCTTAATGATTATGGAATAGTCAGTAGTAACAATAATCAATAGTTAGATACGTGAAAGTGTTTAACTTTGATGATTGCTTAACTTTTCCGTCCAGTCTTGTTATTGATGTAAATACGGCTATCTAAGTCAAAATATCGCAGACTATAATCGCAGACTATAAACGTCAAACAAGACATAGCATAATGACTCCTAGTTTTAGAAAAAATAATCTACGCGAGGCTAATATGCTTTATTTCCCACAAAGTTGGTGAAACATGAGAATTGCACAAATTTCTCCTTTATGGGAGCGCGTTCCTCCCTTTCGCTACGGCGGAATAGAACTAATTGTCAAATTACTTACAGATGAATTAGTTCAAAGAGGTCATGAAGTAACTTTGTTCGCTTCAGGAGACTCAATTACTTCTGCAAAGTTACATTCGGTTCACGACCAAGCATTACGACTCGACCCTTCTATTCAAGAGCCAGATATTTATCATCAGATGATTCTCGCAGATGTTTATCAAGAAGCATCGGCAAACTTTGATATTGTTCATTCCCACATCGGTTATACCGCTCTTCCCTACAGTGATTTTTCTAAAACTCCCACCGTGCATACTCTCCACGGCGCATTTTCACCTGATACCATCAGGATACATCGGCGTTTTGGCAACCAACCGTTAATCAGTATTTCACAAGCACAAAGAGAACCTTGCTTGGATTTAAATTATCTTTACACGGTTTATAACGGTATCGATACAGTTGTGTATCCTTTCTATAGCGAACCCATACAACCTGCTTACTTAGCTTTTATCGGTCGAATTTCGCCACAAAAGGGGGCTGTAGAAGCAATTAAAATTGCTCGTGCTAGCGGCTTACCCTTGAAAATAGCTGGTAAAGTTGATGTTGTAGATACTGATTACTATCAAGAACAAGTAAAACCATTAATAGATGAGGAATCAATTCAATATCTCGGAGAAATTTCTCATGAAGATAAAGTAAAACTCTTAGGTCAAGCAACAGCTACTTTATTTCCTATTACCTGGAGAGAACCTTTCGGTTTAGTGATGATTGAATCTATGGCAACTGGTACTCCTGTAATTGCAATGAATTTGGGTTCCGTACCGGAAGTTATTCAGTCAGGAAAAACAGGTTTTGTTTGTGACTCTACGGACAGAATAATTGAGATGGTTCCAAAAGCAACAAAATTAGACCGTCAAGCTTGTCGCGAATATGTTGTCAGTAAATTTAGCGTAGAATCAATGACTGACGGGTATGAAAGGGCTTATTCTATGGTTTTGAATTCGACTCAATCTATGTAAGAATAAATGGCTTTGCTGTAATACAGGAATCCCTACAACCTAGAATATAGCTAATTTCCGTTTTTGTAGAATACATTGGTAGGATGGATATTTCTGTCTGTCCTAGCAGTTTTTTTACAGTTGCTTAAAACCTAGCAGAATAAATGTATTAGAATCCTGATAGTCTGTTTCCTTAATTAACACTAATTACTCATTACTTACTACTCTTTATTCCCTGCTCTCTATGCGAATTACTATTTTTAAAGTCAGTTCAAAGCCAATATACTGGTCGAAGTTAATATTATCAATCATTTTAATAATTTTTAATTTCAAGTTTTAACTTCAAATTTTAATTTCCAATTTTAAGTATATTCTAGGAATACTAAATAGCATTCTTTTATCATACTTACGGCTAAAGTATTCACTCAACTAATATTTTAAAGGATATTAAAATACATATTTTTTAATAAATGATAAAATACGAAAAACCAATTTTTAGCAAATTGGAATAATCCTTAGCTTTTTGTGGTATATATAAAAAAATACATTGTTTTTTCTCTACTCAAGATAAAAAACAATGTTTATAAGTGTGGTTATATTTGCTTTACGTATATATAAATAGAGTGCGACACGTTGAGTCAAGGAGCCAAGCGGACAGCCGATTACTGTTGCAAGCTGGGGTATGTGACTCGAATCTCAATATAGATTCAACTATTTAGATGATGGAGGTGAAAGTCCTCCCCTTCAAGATCAGAAGTGACTCCGAATCTGACCCCATGATGTTATAGGAAAATACCACCCAAAAGGTGCTATGGCAGAGTGAAGCGGGTAGCAGGGCGCAATCAGTACCCAGAACGGGAACCCTGGCGCTACGGGAGAAGATAGTGCAGTAGGGAGGAAGGAATCTACTGCCATCTGGTGAAACAGAGCCTAGAAAAGCATCGCAATATACTCCCAGGAATGGAGAGCGATGACGATACTCTCACAGCAATATTCTATTGTTAGCTGTTTGATCATGAGAGGTCATCCGGTGAATTGGCTACACCTACGTCTTCAAAACAATCGTCTTTATGGAACGTGGAAAAACACTGATGTGGTTCATAGGAAGGTCGAAACCTATGATAGACAACGTATTTTGTGAAATCCACACAGTGGGTAGGATGCTAGAGGAAAGGAAAACCAAGATTTCTAGCAGGGTATCCAGAAAATATTTTTAGGAGTAGATCATGGTTAGAACCACAACCAAATTCTGTTGTAGGGAACTTTGGAAGAAGTTACCGTGGAAGAAATTCCGCAGAAACCTCTTTCGACTACAAGTTAGAATATTCAAAGCTGCTGAAGCAGGAAACCTGGCGAAAGTACGGAATCTCCAGAAACTAGTATTGAAATCAACCGCTGCAAAGCTTTTAGCTATACGGCAAATCACTCAACTGAACAAAGGAAAGCGCACCGCTGGACTAGATGGAATCAAGAAGCTCGACTTCTACCAAAGGTTTCAAGTGTTCTTTGCAATGAACAGTTTGAAGGATTGGGAGCCTGGAAAATTGAGAAGAATTTCCATACCGAAAAAGAATGGAAAGGTACGCATACTCAGTATACCCAACATGATTGATCGGATTTGGCAATGTCTTATCAAATACGCTATAGAACCTGCCCACGAAGCTACTTTCCATGCAAATAGCTACGGATTCAGACCTGGTAGATGCGCCCATGATGCCCAAAAGAAAGTGTTTCACAATCTCCGCTCCCAGTCAAACGGGATACAGAAGAGAATCATCGAATTGGATATCAAAAAGTGCTTCGACCGAATTAGTCACGAATCAATCATGAGTAGAATTCTAGCACCAATGGGAATCAAAAACAAAATATTCAAAGCACTCAAGGAGGGAGTGTTCCCATGTTTCCCAGAGCAAGGAACTCCTCAAGGTGGAGTATTTAGCCCACTCTTAGCCAATATAGCACTCAACGGAATCGAAAAAATTCATACCAGCATCAGATATGCGGATGATATGATCTTTTTTCTCAAACCAAAAGATGATGAAAAAAAGATACTGAAAAAAGTTGAGAAATTCTTAGCAGAAAGGGGGATGGAGATCAGTGAAGAGAAAACCAAAACAACATCAGCGACAGATGGTTTCAATTTTTTAGGATGGCACTTTTATGTCCAGAAAAATGGAAAATTTAGAAGTGTCCCATCCACAGAGAATTATCTGGCATTCAAAAAGAAAGTCAAGACCATCGTGAACTCTTCAGCATATGGTGCGGAAACGAAAGCAAAACTGTTAGCGCCTATAGTCCGAGGTTGGAGAAATTACCACAGGTATACAAAGCTTGATGGTTCAAGATTTTCACTTTGGGATATAGCACACAGAGCGTTCACAGTTTTCAACAAACAAAACTCCCTAGACTATGATGAAGCAGTGAAGTTAGCGCAAAAAGCCTTTCCATCTGTGAGTCATAGCGAAAACAAATTCGTGAATGTTGCCGGTACAAAAAGTCCATTCAATGGAGAGATGGTGTATTGGGCAGAAAGAAAAAATCAACACTACGATGGGAAAACCGCAAAATTGCTTGAAAAGCAAAACTATACTTGTGGGTGTTGCGGGATGAAATTTGCTTCAGATGAAACAGTTCACCTACATCACAGAGATGGAAATCACAACAACTGGAATGATGAAAACTTAGTAGTCATACACAGAAGCCGTCATCAATATCGCCACATGGCAGAGTGAGGACTCAGGATATCTAGGAGCCGGATGTAGCGAAAGTTACACGTCCGGATTTGAATAGGAGGGTAGGAGGATCATACCTCCACTCGACCTTACCAATAGATAAGAATAATATAATGTGTTTAAATAATTTACGGTAATAGCTAATAGATAAAGTATACAGAATCTGTTTGCTCTAATGAGTGTATTAGCAACAGTCTGGTTGATTATCGTATAAGAATTTGTAATTGCATAACGCTTTCATAAATAAGAACTAACTAACTAAATTTATATTTAGTTTTGATTGATAAGCATATTTGCTATTTACGATACTTTTTTTAATATATAGATTCATAAAGATTTTATATATTAGCTCTGCCTGCTTTTCCTAACTTAATTTTGTGCGATTGATATTTTAGCTCAATGGCTCAAATGAGTTTTGATTAACGTCTTTTTCTTGAATTGACGTATTCCTAACAAACAAAGTATACACCTGTACACGGAATTTTTGCTAATGACACCGGATACCCTGATGACACCGGAAAAAATCACACTTGACGGAAAAACTTTTGTTCCTGCTGACCAAATTCCTATCCCAGAGTGGCCTTGCGTTCTCAGCGAAAGACCCCAGGCATCGTTAACCATCAAAGACGATGACTTATTTCTAGTTACAGATACTCTGGGTAATATTGCTGGCTGCTCGCTTAACGATATTAATCCCAGTATGGGTCTGTTTTGCTGCGATACGCGCTTTCTGAGTCGATTAGATTTCCAGATTGAAGGACGCTCGCCAATTTTGCTAAGCAGTACTGCGGATAAAGGCTTCTCACTTTCGGTGTTATGTACGAATCCCAGGATTGACGACCGTCTTCAAGCAGATACGGTAGGGATTCGCAGGGAATTAGTACTTAACGGTGCTTTATTTGAAGAAATAGAAATTTCTAACTATAGTACGACCACAGTTACCTTTGAATTAAGTATCAGCTATGACGCGGACTACGTTGATTTATTTGAAGTCCGGGGTTTTAGTAGAGACGAACGCGGTAAGCTGCTACGGTTAGTGGAACCGCAATCGGGAGAAGAAGTACGAGACGAGGGGGTAGCAACGCAAGATGAACATTCTTCACCAAAAGAAGAAGCCTTAACCCTGGCTTATCAAGGTTTGGATAAAGCGATTATGGAATCGCGAATCCATTTTCAGCACCGTCAACCAGATTATTTTAAAGGTTATACAGCTGTTTGGAAGTTGGAATTAGCTAGTCACGAAACCCAAAAGTTGGGTTATCGGATAAATATGTTTACCAACAACAAGCCTACCTCCACTGTTAGCGCTCCTGTAACTTTGGTTCAGGCTAGGTCAGCCGAGATGATGGAGGAACAAAATTGGGTACAAAAGATTACTCAAATTCGCTCGGATAAAGGTACTTTTAATCGAGTTATTGAGCGTGGCGAACAGGATATGTATTTGCTGCGTCAGTCTTTTGGTAAGTCAATGACAGTTTCGGCTGGAGTACCGTGGTTTTCCACTTTGTTTGGCAGGGACTCGTTGATTACCGCTTACCAAACATTAATGTTAAATCCGGAAATCGCTAAAGAGACTTTAACTTTACTTGCTAAGTATCAAGGTAAAGTTGATGACGATTGGAGAGAAGAAGAACCAGGTAAAATTCTTCATGAGTTACGTTTCGGAGAACTGGCTCGTACTCAAGAAATTCCTCATACACCTTATTATGGTACGGTTGATGCAACTCCCCTGTGGTTGATGCTTTATGCTGAGTATTTTGCTTGGACTCATGATGGGGAAACTTTAGAGCAGCTTTGGTCAAATGCTTTAGCAGCAATGGATTGGATAGACCGTAATTTGAAAGAAACAGGCTATCTTAGCTACTTCCGTAAATCAAAACGCGGTTTAGTTAACCAAGGTTGGAAGGATTCTGGTGACTGTATTGTAGACCGTAAAGGGGAATTAGCTAGTGGTGCAATTACTCTTTGTGAAGTACAAGCTTATGTTTATTCAGCAAAAATGCGTCTTGCTGAAATCGCTCGGATGAAAAAGCGACTTGATTTAGCAGACCGTTGGCAAGAAGATGCTAGAAATTTAAAGGCTCGTTTTAATAGAGATTTTTGGATTGAAGACCAGGATTTCTGTGCTTTGTCTTTAGATGGTGATGGTAAGCAGGTAGACAGTATTAGCTCTAACCCAGGTCACTGTTTGCAGTTGGGCATTTTTACTCCTGAAAACGCTTATAGTGTTGCTGAAAGATTGCGGGCACCTGATATGTTTAATGGTTGGGGTATTCGCACTTTAAGCAGTTTGTCTCCAGCTTATAATCCTATGGGTTATCATGTGGGCTCGGTATGGCCTCACGATAACGCCATTATTGCCATGGGATTGCGTTCTCTGGGATTAGTTGACCAAGCTTTGGAAATTTTCCAAGGTTTATTTGATATGACTTCTATGCAGCCATACCAACGTCCACCAGAGCTATTTTGTGGTTACGAGCGTAACGGTGATGAAGCTCCCGTCAGATATCCCGTAGCTTGTACTCCCCAAGCTTGGGCTACTGGTTCTATTTTTCAATTGCTGCAAATGATGGTTAATTTAGTTCCCGATGCACCAAATAATTGCTTGAGAATTATTGACCCTGCACTACCTGAGTCGATAAATAGTCTTTCTCTTCATAACTTAAGAGTTGGAGCGACAATTCTTGATTTAGAATTTGAACGTTCTGGAAGTACCACAGCTTGTCGGGTCGCTAAGAAACGTGGAAACCTACGGGTAGTTATCGAAGCATAGTTGAAAAATAATATTCAACATAAATTTAGGGACGTGATGTATTATTGCGTCTCTAAAAATATTTTCGCGAATAACGTCATTACAATTCGCAATTCGCAATTTGCAATTCGCAATTAATGCCCACGGATAAATCCGGGGGCTTGTACCATCAAGGAATGACTGGTCAATGCAATTCGCAATTGTTTTGGTCAATAAAATGAGTTCGGGATATTTTTTCCAGTAAAATCGCAGTAAATATTAGATAATTCCAGTTTATCAAAATTGGATTTGCTCTCTCTTTTACTATTTATAGCTTGCTGAAAAAGCCTATAAATTTAAAATAGAACCCACAGAGCTAAAAAATATTAGGTTTCGCGGCTTGAATTAAGTAAGTGAAAAAATTATTTACTCTTATTCAAAGCTAAGAAAATAAGCCCTAACCTATGCGATTATCCACACACTACAGGTGAATGCTTCGTTTCACTTTGTTCCACTCGCAATAACGTTAAGGTTAAGCGATTACCCAAACTCAGGCTAACCATCAATGACCGATTCATAATCACCAATCCATAATTAAGTAATCAAAAGTCTATGTAAACCAAGTCTTGAACTGTACAATCAATTCCAAGAGTGTTGCTAAGGAGAGGTATTGTGTCGCTCAAAACATCATCGCCACAATTGCGACGGGAGCTGGGGGTTGTAGGTGCAACTGTGATGGGTCTTGGTTCGATTATCGGTACTGGGGTTTTTGTCAGTATTGGTATTGCTGCTGGAATTGCTGGGAATGCGGTAATTTTGGCTGTAATTATTGGTGCGTTGGTTGCTACTTGTAATGGACTCAACAGCGCTCAGCTGGCTGCAAATCATCCTGTAAGTGGTGGTTCTTATGAATATGGCTATAAATATCTAAATTCTTGGTTGGGTTTTACTGCTGGATGGATGTTTTTGCTGGCTAAGTCTGCTTCTGCGGCTACTGCTGCTTTAGGTTTTGCTGGATATTTTTTAAATGCAACGGGTTTATCTGACAGGGGTTTGCTAATACCTTTGGCTTTGGCTGCGGTTTTTGTAATTACTGCTGTTGTTTTAAATGGTATTCGTCGTTCTAATCGCGTAAACATTTTAATTGTATCTGTTTCTATTTTTAGTCTTCTTTTCTTTATCTTGGGAGGAATTCCGACAGCAATAACAGTAGGTCAGGAAAATTTAGCATCGCTTTTTAACAGTTCTCCAGCAAATTTACTCCAAGCTAGTGCTTTGATGTTTGTTGCTTATACAGGTTACGGTAGAATAGCGACTTTGGGAGAGGAAGCAAAGGAACCACGTAAAACTATTCCTAAAGCTATTATCGTCACGATGATAGTTACGATGTTAATTTATGTGGGAGTAGCCACGATTGCTGTAGCTGGGATAGGAGCAGAGAATCTTGGAGAGTTGGCTTTGAGAGGACAAGCAGCACCTTTAGAAGTCGCTGTACGTAGTTTTGGTATTCCTGGAGGGGCGCAAATTTTAGCAGTTGGTGCTATTTTTGCGATGTTAGGAGTATTGCTGAATTTGATTTTGGGTTTATCTCGCGTATTGTTAGCGATGGGAAGAAGACGAGATGTCCCCCGTTTTTTTGCAAGATTGAATGATTCGGGTACAACTCCAACACTTGCTGTAATTGCTGTCAGTGCAATAATTTCTGTTCTGGTTTTAATCGGTAATGTCAAAACCACCTGGTCTTTCAGTGCTTTTACCGTTTTAATTTATTATTCTGTGACTAATTTAGCTGCATTTTCTTTACCTTCTGAAGGTAGACTTTATCCGAAATGGTTATCAGTTCTTGGATTATCAGCTTGTTTATTTCTAGCTTTTTGGGTCGAATCGTTTATTTGGCAGCTCGGTTTAGCACTGATTGTTGCAGGATTAATTTGGCACGCTGTTGCTCGATACGCGAAAAGCTGATCTAATTCTAAAAGGATTTAGATAAGCTACTACACATTTAATTTTGCGTAAGCCTAAGATAAAAGAAAAAGATATACATCAAGGGTTCCAATAAGATTTTTTCTGATTAAAAAATTTATTGGTGCCCATCAAAAATTAGAACTTAAATTTCATTAATCTTACTAATTGAGCTTCGAGCAATTATCAATGTCTAAATTCTTCATATTTGTATCAAAATTTTTCTCTCGAAAAAAAATATCCCACAATATGAGAAAATTTCAACATAAATAATTTTGGATTAAAAAACTATAGCGCTATGGCTTTAAGTGAAGCAATTACAGTCGGTACAACAGAAGCTGCAAGATTATTGAGTATTTGTACTCAGCGAGTACGACGCTTACTCAAGGAAGGAAGAATTGTTGGAGCAGAAAAAGTTGGTAGATTTTGGCAGATTCCTTTATTCAACGGAATTCCTAAAGTAAACAAAGGAAGTAGAGGTCCATCCGGTACCTGGAGAAAGCGTGCTTCAAAAACCTTGACTCATATCACCGTGAATCAACATGTGATTAGAAGCAACAAGAAGAACGAAGAAAATGAACCTGTTGTCAGAGTTCAACAAGGAAGTCGGACTGGTTATTGCCATGAGGTAGAAATCACTGGAAAATGTCGAATTATATATAGTCCCAATAACCCATTAGGTTGCGGTGCTAGAGTTTGGATTGAGGTTGAACCTGATGTAGTCGTAAAACCTTTTATTTATGCCGATATGACCCAAGTCGCTGAAAAACATATTGTCGCAGTAGCTTGATAAAAATATAAAAAATAAAAATATAAAAATAAAAGACTTTCCTATGGAAAGCCTTTAAATCAATTTATTTGTTTAATCAACTAAGAAAAATTGGATAGATTTTAGAATTAATTTGAGAATTAAAATCTAAAATCCACCATGACTGTTTATCTACCAACACCAATATATTGGAATCCAGCCCGAATAATTGCTTCGGGGTCGAGGAAGTTACGACCGTCAATGATTACGGGGTGGCTCATTAATTTAGCCATTTTTGTATAATCTAGGCTATTGAACTGTTCCCACTCAGTAACAACTACCAAAGCATCACAACCGTCAGCCAATCTTTCTGCATCAGTTTCTACCTGTACTCCAGAAAGACCGTGACGCATTCCAGATTGTGAAATAATTGGGTCGTATGCTTTAACTTTTGCTCCCAATCTATTCAACTGTTCGATTAAATTCAACGCTGGAGCATCGCGCATATCATCGGTATCTGGCTTAAAGGTTAAACCGAGTAAACCTACAGTCTTACCTTTGAGAATCTTCAAAGCTTGCTGGAGTTTTTCCATTGCAATCAAGCGCTGACGCTCGTTAACGCTAATCGTTGCTTTGAGTAACTGTGCTTCGTAACCGTAGTCATCAGCAGTATGAACCAATGCGGATACATCTTTGGGAAAACAAGAACCACCCCAACCAATTCCAGCATTGAGGAACTTGTTACCGATACGGGAATCCAAACCGATACCTTTAGCAACTTGAGTTACATCAGCACCAACGCGATCGCAAATGTTAGCGACTTCATTGATAAAGCTAATCTTAGTTGCTAGGAAAGCGTTTGCGGCATATTTGACCATCTCAGCAGAAGACAAATCTGTAGTTAGTACGGGTACTGGGGGTAAAGATTTATCTTCAGCATATTGACGCTCTACAATCGGAGTGTATAGTTCTTTCATCATCGAAAGAGCTTTTTGAGAATTACCTCCCAAAACAATCCGGTCAGGATTGAAAGTATCGTAAATTGCCGAACCTTCGCGCAAGAACTCAGGATTACTAACTACATCAAAATCACCAGTGGGTAGCTTATCTCCATTAGATGCTCCACCTGCAGGTACTAATTCTTTTTGACGTTCAGCGATTCCATCAAGGACAATCATTCGTACCCAATCCCCAGAACCAATGGGTACTGTAGATTTATTCACAATTACTTTATAACCGCCATTTAAATGGCTACCGATACCTTTAGCAACCGCTTCTACATAACGGGTATCGCTTTCACCTGTAGGTAAAGGTGGAGTTCCCACAGCAATAAATAAAATTTCACCGTGAGCAACTCCCGCAGCCAAATCACTGGAAAATTGAATTTTTCCATTTTGAATGGCATTCTGCATAATTTCTGAGAGTCCCGGCTCAAATATTGGCGATTGCCCGGACTTCATCAACTTTACTTTTTCTTCATTATTGTCTATACAAATTACATCATGACCGACGTGAGCCAGACAAGCTCCAGTTACTAAGCCGACATAACCAGTACCAATTACGCAAACTCGCATTTTATCTAATCCCTCACTTTTTTTTGCAATGGTTCAACAATTTTAAGTAGTTGATATTCCAGAAGCGATAATGTTCTTCTACAGCCAAAAATTTTGACAAAATAGTTTTTTACTTAGTGCTGCTATTTACGGCTGGCTTCTCAGTAGTTTTTACCCGCTCCCGGAAATCTTCTATAGTCTGTTTTAACCCTTCTTGAAGAGGAATGGTAGGTTCCCAATTTAACAGAGTCTTTGCTTTAGTTATATCAGGGCGACGACGACGGGGGTCATCAGAGGGTAGGGGTTCAAATTTAATTTTCACATCTGGATTTATCATATTTTGAACAGTTTGCGCCAATTGAAGAATAGTATATTCATCTGGATTGCCCAAATTAATTGGTCCAATATGGTCTCCATTCATCAAACGCATCAGTCCATCTACTAGGTTGTCAACGTAGCAAAAACTACGAGTCTGAGAACCATCACCGTACACCGTTAAAGGTATACCTTGTAAAGCTTGAACAATAAAATTACTAACTACCCGTCCATCATGTTCAAACATCCGAGGACCGTAAGTATTGAAAATACGAGCAACCCGAATATCGACATCATTTTGTCTGTGATAATCGAACATTAATGTTTCAGCAATCCGCTTACCTTCGTCATAGCAGGAACGGAGTCCAATCGGATTTACATTACCTCTATAGTCTTCACTTTGAGGATGAATTTCTGGGTCACCATAAACTTCACTTGTAGAAGCTAACAAAATTCTTGCTTTGACCCGTTTAGCTAACCCCAACATATTCAGCGTACCCATCACATTGGTTTTAACTGTTTTTACGGGGTTGTATTGATAATGTACTGGAGAAGCAGGGCAGGCTAAATGATAAATCTGTGCGACTTCTAACCGAATTGGTTCAGTGATATCGTGGCGAATCAATTCAAAATACGGATTATTCATCCACTTGACGATATTCCGCTTATGACCTGTATAAAAATTATCCAAACAAATTACTTCATGCCCATCATTCATTAATCTGTCAATTAGATGGGAACCAATAAATCCAGCTCCGCCTGTCACCAATATTCTCATAGTTGATCGGTTAATTACAAATATTTACGTTATTCGATTGTGCTTGTCTTTAGGATACCCAGCCCGATAACAAAAATAGAGTAAAAGTACGGATAATTCAATTTTTTTTTGAATTCGACCATTTCTCTGATAGATACAGCCTTTAGATTTTATTTAAATTTATCCCCTTGACATTTCCATAAGAAAAATAGCAAAGATTGTGTAGCGCCTGTGAAGTATCGCTCAAAAGTTTATCAAAAATTTAATAAGTTAAAGTTATTGTAGGGGAGTACATTTGCCTTGAAGATTTCGGAAATTGGGGATTGGGAATTGGGAGAGCAGAGGAGGCAGAGGAGGCAGAGGAGGCAGAGGAGGAAATTATTTTTTTCTTCCTTAGTTCCCTCTACTCCCTCTGCTACCTCCGCTCCCTCCGCTTTTTTCCTAACTGTTCACTGATAACTGTTCACTGATAACTGGTAACCGGTAGCTGATTGCTGGAAAAACCAGCTTTGACAGCAGCACTATTGGTACGTTGTGGTGGTTCTCCAAGCATAATAATTGAACAACTCAGTTGACTCGCTAACTGAGTTGTGACATCACTGATAGCCAATCCTCCTGGAATAGTGCGATTGCGAATGAATGGTAAAACAACTAAATCGTATAGTCTAGCTGCTTGCAAGATTGCTTGAGCAACATTTTCGTGGGCGATAATTTGAACTTCTGGTGGATTGGATAAGCCGAGTTTTGATACTAATAGCGAAAGTTGCGACCGTCGCCAAGATATTTTACTGGAACTGGTACGACGGTCGCAGACGTTGAGTACTGTTACTTGAGCTTGATTGGATTCTCCCAGCATAGCGGCAAACTGAACCGGCTGTAATATAGGTGCAGTCAAGTTTTCCACCGGTACCAGAATGCGCTGAATTTTTGCAGGTGATTCAACAAGACGAGTTACCGCTACTGGACAATGGGAAGCCCATAAAACACCGTCAATCACGTTCCCAAACAAACGCGCTTTCAAGCCGGTACGCTTTCCCCAGCCCATAACAATTAGATTGGCTTTTTTTTCTCTAGCTGCTCTACTAATTCCTCTTGCGTAGGCATCATCTATTCTTAATAATGGTTCTGCTTCAACATCAAGAAAGCGACTCAATGCTGTGGCTTTATTCAATAATCTTTCACTTCTTCGCAGCGAATGTTCTAACTGAGGTGCATCCATGCTTGCTGTAGCAGTAGCTATTGCTAAGGGCATAATCTTACCACGAGCTTGATGAGCTAACAATGTAGCCATTTCCATTAAATGCTGCTGCGTTGCTGGATTGTAAACGGGTACAACAATATTAAAAGGACTATCGAAATTTTCCGATACCGGTACATATGTATCTATCGGTTGCTGCTTCAGTAATGAAGAGTTTAAACCTACAGCAGAACGACTTGTAATTATTGGTCCAATAAATGAAGTTACTAAGATCAGAACTGTAACACTATTAAAAATATCTGGATTTAATAGTTGTGTTTTGTATCCAACAAAAGTTACACAAGATGTTACTCCTACTTGAGGTAAGGTTATGGAACACATTGTGAATACTTCGCGCCAATTGAAATGGTAAATTAATTTTGCTAGTAATGCTGCAATAAATTTACTAGCGATTAAACCACAAATAAGAGATAGTGTTAACCAAACCAAACCTATATTTTCCAGAAATTCTGTTAAATCTAGCTTCAAGCCAAGGTCAATGAAGAATATAGGAATGAATATTACGCTACCGACAAAAACAATTTTTTGTTTGACTGGCCCATCTCCGATAACTTCATTAACCGCTAATCCAGCGAAAAAGGCTGCAATAATGGTTTGTATACCAATTAATTGGGCACCAACGGCTGATAAAAATACTGCTACAACTACAAATAAAAACTGGTTCCCTTCATCTTCTCCTGTTTTTCGCAGAAATTCTTTACCAATCCAGTCAAAACCGACTAAAACTAAAACTGAGTAGACTGTTAACCAACCTAAAAGGGCAATTGTTTGCCAAATATTTAAATTGTCTAATTTTATGGCAGCGCATACAGCTAACATTAATAATGTCGCAACATCTGTAAAAACGTTGGCTCCAATTGTTATACCTACTGCTTCATTATTCGTTAATCCCAAACGATTGATGATGGGATAAGCCAGTAGGGTATAAGAAGATAGCAAAGAGCCAATCAATACAGTGCTCAACCAGTCAAATCCAAAACTTCTGCCCAAAAAAGTTCCTACTACTAAAGGTACGCAGAAGACAAAACTGCCAAAACCCAAAGCACGATTTCGCCGACGACTCAATTGTTCCAAGTCAACTTCTAGACCTGCTACAAACAATAAATAAGCTAAACCGATATTTGAGAGTGTTTCCCAAACGGTGGTGTCTATCTTGAATAAATCTGAGCCAGATTGACCGATTAATATTCCTGACAAAATTAAACCAATTAGCCCCGGTAGCCGCAGTCGCTCAAATATAATGGGTACGACTAAAATAACTACTAATAAAATAACGAAGGGAATAATTGGTTCCTTTTCAAGAAGTTCACTGTATGGTAAAAATGCAATTTGCTCCAAAAGTACCATCTTTTATTTATTGCGGACAAAGCAAAAACGTGCTAATCGCTACTGCGATAAAAGCTTCCAAAAGAAAATTTATAAAGGACTAATTAAAAAAACAAATAAAATCAAACAAATTTAAATACAAATGTGTAAGTGATAGTCAAAAAAAACAAAAATTATACCTAGGATACCTTAAAATCTGTATGTAAATGAAATAACTATGGATGTATTTGATTTAAAATAAACCGCAGACGGTCATAATCATCTTTAAGTAACACGCTCAAATAACGTCCAGCTTCAACTAACCATTGTCGGTCGGCTTTGCGTAACTTGTATACATCACGAATTGCGGCTGCGCTCAAAGCTTCAACTGGAGCACCATTAACTGAAAGTAATATTTGTAAAAAATCAAATTCTTCAGTAAATTTTAGAACTTCTTCTGCTTCACACCTGTGAACGGCTTGATGAATTTGAGGTGGACGGGGTGGTAAATACTGATATATTTTATTATTCTCTCCCTGCTCAAATCCAACAATCGCAGCACGGAATTCGGTTTTGAGCATGGCGAAAATTTGAGGTTGTTCTTCTCGTAAATCTTGCAGCGATAAGCCTAGAGCCACCGGTCTATGCACGGAATCGATAGGCATTGTAGTTGCATGAAATACAACACCAAACATTTTATTTGCTGATTCTTCGTCAACAGAACATACCCAACTTCCAAAAGGAGGCATTGGTGGGAAGCTTAAATCTTCGGGGTCTAAGCACTGTGCGAGAAAATCACAGCTAGCTGTTTCAATCACTTCAGCAAAGTGATTGGGGTGACGATTGCTATTACTAAATTGCGGTAAAGGAAGGCGCATAAATAAATTTAAGCTATGAGTTGTGAGCGATGAGTTAGCGGAAAGTTGAGCCAGTCC
>JBCBHT010000129.1:0-19927 GCA_038525335.1 Cyanobacteria bacterium J06621_15
CTGCAGAAGCACTACAACAAGCAAAGCAATTAAAAGCGAAAGGAGAAGCAGCAGTAAATGCAGAAAATGCCAAAGCAGCAGCATTAGTTAACGAAATGCTCGCTCAGGTTTGGCAAGAAACCGATACTGATGTTTCTGAATTATTCCTAATCCAGCAGTTAGAAACTATCTTAAATGAAGCCGTAGAAATTCCCAAGCGGCTGTATTTAGACAAAATTAACGTAGTAGATAGTGGTGACGGTAAATCTTTAGCAAGTTTAGTCAAAGTTTATCCAGAAATTCTTAATCAGTATCTTGAAAGCATCAATCAAACATTAGGAATTGACGTACTCGGAACACTTTCTGGGAAGAAGAACGAACAGTGAGCAGTGTTAGCGTAGCGTGTCCCGGAGGGACATACAGTGAGCAGTGAACAGTGAACAGTGAACAGTGAACAGTTGGGAGTTATTAGTGAACAGCTAGGAATTAGGATTTATTAATTACCAACTATCAACTGTCAACTAACAAATATTAACTAACAACTAACAACTATCAACTATCAAACATCAACTAATAATAAAAAATCATGTTACCACTCATCGGTTTATTTTTAGGAATTTTAGGTTTCGGTTCGACTGCTGGTTATTGGATTATTCGCTATTTCTATCATATTTGTCAGCCTAGCGAAGTGTTAATTTTTGCTGGTGGTACTCATAAAACTTCTGATGGACGTGAGGTTGGGTATCGTTTAGTTAAAGGTGGAAGCAGTATTCAAACTCCTTTATTTGAACGTACTTTTCGGATGGATTTAGGTAATATCATTATTGACCTTGAGGTTGTGAATGCTTACAGTAAGGGTGGTATTCCTTTGAATGTTCAAGGAGTAGCTAATATTAAAATTGCTGGTGAAGAACCTATTATCCATAATGCAATTGAAAGATTATTGGGTAAAAATCGTCAGCAAATTGAGCAATTAGCTAGAGAAACTTTAGAGGGAAATCTGCGGGGTGTTTTGGCTAGTTTGACCCCGGAAGAAGTTAATGAAGATAAAATTGCCTTTGCAAAAAATTTATTGGAAGAAGCAGAAGATGATTTAGAAAAATTGGGTTTGGTTTTAGATAGTTTACAAATTCAGCAAATTTCTAGCGATACTAAATATCTGCAAGCTATGGGACGAAAGCAACGGGCTGAACTATTGCGAGATTCGCGAATTGCTGAAGCTGAAGCTAAAGCTAAATCAGAAATTTGTAGTTCTGAAAATGAGAAACTTGTAGCTTTAAAACGTACTGAAAGGGATTTACAAGTAGCAAAAGCTGAAGCTGAAAGACGAGTTAGAGATGCTATTACCAAACGGGTAGCAATGGTTGCTGAAGTGGAAGCTGAAGTTGGTGCTAATGTTGTTAAAACCCAAGCTGAAGTCGCTGTACAGCAGGAACGTATTAAGCAGGTAGAACAGCAACTGATAGCTGATGTTGTAGCACCAGCAGAAGCTGAATGTAAAAGAGCTATTGCTAGAGCAAAGGGTGATGCGGCAAGTATAATCGAAGACGGTAAAGCTCAAGCTGATGGTACTAAGAAGTTAGCTGAATCTTGGCAGAATGCTGGCAATAATGCGAAAGAAATCTTTCTACTGCAAAAGTTTGATGTGTTGCTCAAAGCAATGGCTTCAAGTATTCCAGAGTTAGAAGTAGAAAAGGTGACTATAGTTGATGCAACTGAGGGTAGTAATGCAACCAAGATGGCATCTTTCATAGAACAACTCCGTCAAACTACTGGTTTAGATGTACCCGAAATTGTTCAAGGATTCGTAAATAATCAATCTATCAAGAGTGCTGAAGTTCCTACCGATAAGAACCATCTCCCCAGGGTGAAAATCCGTGAAGACCAGAATGGTAATAAGGAGTGGTAGAAAGAACTAATATCAGGTCAAAGGTTGACGAGTTATAGGTTTGATGCAGTATTGATATCCTAACTGAATTATGTAGCGTTATAAGTTTCTCAAAGACCCGGTTGTTGAAAAAACCGGGTTTATTTATTTCTGCTTCCTGGTTCCTATTTCCTAAAATGTTCCCACTTTGACAGCCCCAAACCTAAAATTTTTATAAAAAAAATAGTAGTTTTTTTTACATATCCCTAGAATCATTAAATCATTAAAATGCAACTCTTAGTTTCAAATTCAAGTGGATTCAACTTTTTATAAGTGAAATCGCTTGAATTGATTTTCTAACTCTTGTTTACTCTCAGTTGTTAGCAACTGTGAAATAAAGAGTTAATTATGGGGTTTAGTAAATTCCGAAGCTTATACCTCGGTCAAAATTTAACGAGATTTGCGATTAGGAAACAACTGTTGTGTAGTTCGTAATTAATGGGTTTTCTTCTCTAGATATTGATATCTAGACAGGTTGTGTGTTCGATTGTGTCCACTGGAATCATAATAGTAAATATCATGAAAAAGAACGTTTTATTGTTGGGTTTATTAGCTTCTATCGGTTTATTCAGTTGCGCTCAGAAAGATGATTTTGCT
Organism: Cyanobacteria bacterium J06621_15; assembly: GCA_038525335.1. GTDB lineage: Bacteria > Cyanobacteriota > Cyanobacteriia > Cyanobacteriales > Nostocaceae > Rivularia. The sequence goes on from JBCBHT010000129.1 coordinate 2,504, forward strand.
TCTAGTGATGCAATTTCTGAGGATGGTAATACCGCTTCTAATGTTTCTGCTACTACAGAGGAAACTAAAGGATTGATAGAAAGCTCTTTAGGAGAGTATCTGAAAACCAAAAATCTCAAGTTAGAAGATACTCCTCACAAAGTTGAATATCTAGACCTCAATGGTGACAATATTAAGGACGCTGTAACCGTATTCACCGGTTCTAAATCCTGCACTGACAGTGGTTGTAATATGTTGGTTCACGAAGGTCTTGGTGATAATAAATTCAAGCTTGTTTCAGACATATCTCCTGTAAAATCACCAATTACTTTCAGCAAGACTACAACTGGTGGGTGGAAAGATGTAATAGCAAATGTTGGAAGTAAAGAACAACCCAAAAATGTAGCATTGAAATTCGATGGTAAGGGTTATCCAGAAAATGCGTCTACTCAACCAGAAATTAAAGATAGTGAAGTTTCTGGAGAGAAGTTCGCATTTGAGACTCAATCTAGTGATTCTCAACAAACAGCAGATAAGTCTAAAGTCGATTCTGATAAAACTGATAAGACAGCTAGTGCTGGACTTTCAGGAAAATGTCAAGCTGCTATTGATGAGAGTAAATCAGAAGTTGCGAATATCTCTGGAATTGGTGTAAATAAATCTAGCAAGAACGATATCAGCAGCTTTTACCAAGACATACCAAAAGAACGTTCATCAGAATACAAGTTTACTGTCGGTGGTAGAGGTGGTAAAAATATTATGTATTCGCCAGTGTTTATGAGCGATATTAGTAAAAGTATCATTGAAAACTGCAATAATATTGGTTCTGTAAAATTTGAAGTAGACCAAACTGATAATAGAATCGCTTACGGTTTGGTTAAGGATTCAGTGAAGAAGTTTGATTGTACTGCACCAACAGATAAATCTAAACTCGAATGGGGACAAATTTCCTGTCCTTAATATTTTCACCACATCATTCCTAAATAATTAGTGAAAATTAAGAAACCCGGTTTTTGATAAAATCGGGTTTTCTGTATATGTATATTAGTATAGTACAATGATAATACAAAAGCTTAAAATGAGAAATTAATGGCAGAAATAACTAAAGAACAAATCGAGACAACTTGGGGAAGACATCCAGCAAGAAGAGTTGCTTTTGATGAACTCTATCAAGGGCTTTTAATGAATGTTAAAGCCAGAAATCTAGTTCGTATTACTGATGATAATTTAGAAATTTTTAACTATACTACCCATGCTCAATACAATGCAAATTGGAACGAGTTTACATTAATAGCGAGGGGGTTAGTTATTGATACCAAAAAGCAAACTGTAATTGCAACACCTTTTCCTAAGTTCTTCAATTTTGGGGAAGCAAAAGTTTGGGGTGCTGATGAAGTATCTGGAGAAATTCTAGTTTATCAAAAGTATGATGGCTCGTTAGGTATTGTATTTTGGGATGGTTTTAAATGGAGGGTTGTAACGCGAGGTTCGTTTGATTCTGATGCAGCAATTTGGGGTCAAAAATGGTTAGATGAAAATATTAATACTGATTTATTAGAAGTTGGCAATACTTACCTTTTTGAAATTATTTATCTAGGAAATCGGATAGTTGTACCTTATGATTTTCAAGGGATGGTTTTATTAAGTGCTTATGATATAAATGGATATGAATATAGTCGTTCTCAAGCTAAGTCTTTAGCTGATAAACTTGAAATTAAAATTACCGAAGTTGAAAAATTTGAATCGGTTAATAAATTGATTGAAGCAGCCGAAACCCTGGATAGCAAAAGTGAAGGATGGGTAATTCGGTTTGCAAACGGACATCGTTTAAAGATTAAAGGTGCAGAATATTGTCGTCTCCATCGTCTAGCATCTCAGGTGACACCGTTAGCAATATGGGAAATCATGAAAGAGGGTGATGATACCGAAGCAATAAGGAAAGAGTTACCCGAAGAACACTTACAGGAATTCGATAAAATTTGTTCGGTTTTCGAGAATAAATTAGAGTCTTTGGTTAGAGATGTTGCAGATAATTATCAGCGTAAACAACATCTATCGAATAAAGAAATAGGGTTAGCTTTAAATAAGGGTGAATGGTTAGACGGTACTCCAATTAACTTAGTAGAAAAAAAGTTTTTATTTGCTGTTAGAAAACAAAATTTTCTGGACAATGTTCACAAACCTGGACATAGTTGTCGGAGGATGGCTTTTGAAACTTTCCGTCCTACAGGAAATTTACTAGATACGAAGAATAGGAAGTAAGGAGCAAGTTGCAAGGGTAATATTTTTTAGACACAGATAAGAAAATTTTTTTCTCTGTAAGAATTTTATTATCTGTATATTTGCGTATCATTACTGATGTATTTTAACTCTAATTGCTGCCTCTGAATTAAGTAGTTAAACATAATTAATTACACATTGTCATTGCGAGTGGAATGGAGTGAAACGAAGCATTCACCGAAGGTGTGGATCATCACAGGGACTGCGACTACTATCTCTCTATGTCCTATCGGACACGCTGCGCTAACGAGAGACGCTACGGTAACGCTTCGCTCGTAGTGACGGTAAATATTTTTGTTGACTTACTTACCTACTCTCTGAATAGTAATAATTCTCGCTTTTTGTTAACTGAAAGGGATTTTTCGTAATTATGGTAATTTTATGAAGATTTTGGGAAACCTAAATATTAGACCTCTTATATATGTGTGTTTGCTTTATTTAAGACAATGTTAAGAATTCAAGCTAATTCTTTTACGTACATCTCTATCAAATTTAACCATGCTGGAGATGACAATCGAGTTGATGATAAAGCAAATCAGTATTTTTTTAGTGTTCCCATTTAAGCCAGTTAGTGTTACTAGTTAAGGCGTTTAGTTAATGATTCCTATTAATTTTCAGAAACTTTTAACTCAAAAAGATATCAAATATCTTGTCAAAAATATTTTTGCAACAGTAGAAACACCATTATATCTGATTAGTGCCGATGGAAAAATTCTATTTGGAACTTATCAGGAAGGGTTAACAGAAAAATATCCGGTTGAATTATCTGGTGTAACTTTTGCATGGGTAGTTGGTAATTCAAAAGGATTGCAAATTTCTGAATTGCTTTCTTTTTTGGTAAAACAAGAATTTGAAAAAAAGTCTTTAGCAAAGGAATTGTTAGAAAGATATGAAGAAATAGATTTATTTGATGAGCTATCTACACAAATTACAAATAGCTTGGATATAAATCAAATTGCTCAATTAGTTTTAGAAAGAATAAGTACAATCATTGAATGTGATATTGGAATATTTTTGTTACTAGATACTTATACAAATCAACTGCAACCTCTTTTTCAATTCGGTGATACCAGCTGCTTCAAATTACCGATTACTCCCGGTGAAGGTATTTTGGGTGAAATAATTACGAGAGGTAAAGGAGAAATTATCAATAATATTTGCGATAGTTTGAAATGTTCTAACAACGATAAACCAATCAGTTCTTTTATTTGCGTTCCCTTAAAAAATAAGCAACAGTTAATTGCAGCTATTGCTGTTGGTAGCCAAACAACAATTAACTATACTACTGAAGACTTTAAACTTTTAAATATTTTTGCGACCCAAGCTGCAATTGCTATCGAAAAAGCATTGCTTTACGAGCAGAGTTTAAATGCTGCAAAATCTGCTCAGGAGCAGGCTAAACAGCTACAGCAGACTTTGGATAAATTGCAGCAAACCCAAGCCCATTTAATACATAGCGAAAAAATGTCCAGTTTAGGACAAATGGTAGCTGGGATTGCTCATGAAATTAATAACCCGGTAAATTTTATCAAAGGAAATATTGGTTACGGCTTTAACTATGCTCAAGATTTAATTGAGTTAATAGAACTATATCAACAAAACTATCCAAAAACAGTACCAGAAATTGAGGAAAAAATCGAAGATATTAATTTTCATTTTCTAAAAGAAGATTTTCTTGATTTACTCAATTCAATGAAGGTAGGAGTAAATAGAATTAAAGATATTGTCCGTTCTTTAGGAATTTTTTCACATCTTGATAAAGCAGAAATTAAAGCAGTTAATATCCATGAAGGTATTGATGGAACTTTGATGATTTTAAGCCATCGTCTTAATAAAAATGAAAAGCGCAACACTATAGAAGTTGTTAAGGAATATGGTGATATACCTTTGGTGAGTTGTTATGCAGGTCAATTAAATCAAGTATTTATGAATATTCTTAGCAATGCAATTGATGCTTTACAAGAAAAAGGAGATTTAATTATCATTCGTACTCAAATCAAAGAAAATAATTGGATAAATATTTCTATTATTGATAACGGACCAGGAATAGCAGAAGATGTTCGTAATAAGCTATATGACCCATTTTTTACTACTAAAGAAGTTGGAAAAGGAACTGGTTTAGGTATGGCAATTAGCTATCAAATTGTAGTAGAAAAGCATGGTGGGGTTCTTGAATGCCTATCAGAATTAGGTAAAGGTACGGAGTTTATCATTCAAATACCAGTTGAACCATTACAAAATATTCTTTAGAAATCAATCTCTTAATTTAAAAGTTTTTTTTATTCCTATTTACTACAGTTTATTTAAGCTATAGAAGCTGAATAGTAAAACTTATTATTAAATATTTTAAACTTTAATACAAATTTAATCTTAAAGTTAAAACAAAATCATTAATTATTAACTGTTTCACTTCATTTAAACAAAAAAATGAATTTCAATAATTTACCAAAATCCAAACTCGTTCAAAATTTAAATCACAAATGGTTTAATAGTTTAAATATCAATCAAAAGATTTTTTTAGGATATGCTATTGCTTTAGGAGTTTCTGTATTCGGAACTCTTTCAGGAATAGTAGTTGGAACTTATTTAGAACAAAAAGCAATAGAAAGAGAAGAGCATGTTTTACTGGAAACTAATGCTCTACATCGATTACAAACTGCTGTTTTGCAAATACGAACCCATCAACAACAATTAATTCCATTATCCAAACAACCGATTAACTTCAGAGAAGAGTACCAGCATATTTTAAAACATTCTAAAACGATAAACAAATCTTGGTTAGAAATTAAGTCAGTAAGTAAAGGTAAAAAATATCATTCAGAAAAACAGACATTAGAACTAGGTATATTTATTGATACTTATGAAGGAGTTCCGCAAGAGTATTTAAAATCTTTAGACAAGTTAGTTAAAAGCATTGAACCGATTAATTTAGAATCAACTGAAACAGTAATAGCGAATCAAAATAAACTTTTGGAATTTACTAACAGCGACTTAGCAATCACATTCGACGGTATATCTGATGATTTAACAGAAATAATCGATTTCTTCTACAAAGAAGCTAGAAATGCTAAAACATCTCTAAGAAGAGCAATACGCTATCGAAACTTGATTATGTATAGCGGTATTTTTGTTTCAATTATCATTGCTTGCTTACTAGTTAGGCAAATCAGTAAAGCAATTTCAAATCCTATATTAGAATTAACTAATATTGCCAAACAAATTACTGAAGAAGAAAACTTTGATTTGCAAGTCCCTATCAAAACAAGAGATGAAATTGCGACTTTAGCAAATTCATTTAACCATCTTGTAAATCGAGTTAAGCAGCTTTTGGAGCAACAAACAGCAAATACAGCACATTTGAGAGCAATTATTGATAACTTAGCAGATGGTTTATTAGTAAGTAATGGTGATGGTCAAATAACAAATTACAACCCTGCTGTAACTAAGATGTTTGGTTTAGGAGACGTTGATATAAGAGGAATTTATTGTCAAGAGTTTATTCCCGAAATTATTGAACTATTAAAACAAACACGAGAAAACCCGACAGCAATTTTTACAAAAGAAATACAACCTAGCGACAAGCAATTTATCAAAGCATCCGTTACCGCTATTGTAGAAGCTAACTGTACCGGTAACCATTGTAAATGTTTGGGTTCGGTGATTCTTGTCCGGGATATTACCCAAGAGAAAGAAGTAGATAGGATGAAGACAGATTTTATTTCAACTGTTTCCCATGAATTAAGAACTCCTTTAACTTCTGTGTTAGGATTTGCATCAATTATTCAAGAAAAATTAGAAGAGGAGGTTTTTCCTTTACTATCTGATGACAATCGTAAAACAAAAAAAACCGTTAGAAGAGTTAAGGATAATATTAATATTATTATTTCCGAAGCAGAACGTCTAACAACATTAATAAATGATGTGTTGGATATTGCAAAAATGGAAGCAGGAAAGCTCGATTGGAAACAAGAAAATATAAATATTGAAGAAGTTATTGAACGTTCTTTAGCCGCTACATATGCTCTATTTGTCACTAAAGATTTGGAATTAACTAAAGATATTGAACCGGAGCTACCACAAGTTATAGGTGACGAAGACCGTCTTATTCAAGTCTTAATTAATCTGATATCAAATGCTGTTAAATTTACTGATGAAGGTTCCATAATCTGTAGTGCTAAAGTAAACAATAACAACATTGTTGTTAGCGTTAGCGATACAGGTTCTGGTATATCTCAAGATGACCAACCGAAAGTATTTGACAAATTTAAACAAGTAGGAGAAATTTTTACCGATAAACCTCAAGGTACTGGATTAGGATTGCCAATTTGTAAACAAATTATTGAACATCATGGTGGAAATATTTGGGTAGAAAGTGAATTAGACAAAGGTAGCACTTTCTCTTTTTCTATACCTATTGAAAATGCTAGTCCGACAAGCGAATTTGATAAAATTATCAACTTAGATAGTCTTGTCAGACAGTTAAAAGAGCATTCCCACCACAATATCAATATTTCCGATAAACAAAAAACTATTTTAGTAGTAGATGACGATATTAACATCCGAGAATTGCTCAGACAATCTTTAAAAAACAAAGGTTATGCAGTCAAAGAAGCTATAAATGGTTTAGATGCTATTAGTCAAATTAAAACGGAAAAACCGGACTTGATTATTCTTGATGTTATGATGCCACAAATTAACGGATTTGATACAGCAGCAATCATCAAAAACGACCCTTTCACAATGGATATTCCCATTATAATGCTGTCTATATTTGAGGATAAAGAGAGGGGATACAAATTAGGTGTTGATAGATATATGACTAAACCAATTGAAAGTAATAAATTAATGAAGGAGATTGGTTTGTTGCTATCTCAAGGAACATCGGCTAAAAAGGTATTGGTAGTAGATAGCACTGCTTCTACTCTATTAACTTTATCTGAAATACTCAAAGCCCAAGGTTACAATGTTGTAGAAGCATCTAATGGTGAGGAATGCATTGAAAAAGCTGTCTCTGTCAAACCAGATATGATTATTGTCGATTCTGTCTTATCGCAAAAACATGATTTAGTTAAAACGCTACGCTTTGAAAAGGGACTAGAAAACTTCTTTTTTATTTTACTAGGTGATAGCGAAAGCCATAAATAGTACAAAATCGGGAATTAATCATTCAGAAATATTAACTAGACAATTTGACTTTAGCAAAAACCTTTTTTCTTAATCTTAATTATGTTCAATGAAAAATAAAAGTTTATTATTAGTTAGTGCAAAAAATTAACATGGTTAAACTACAATTTTCATAATTTTTTAAAAGAGGAAAAGATGGACTTTGATAAGAAAATTTTAATTGCAGACGATGAAGCAAATATTCGTATTTTAATGGAACAAGTTTTAGAAAAATTAGAAGACGAGGGTGTTGAATTACTAATTGCAGAAAATGGCAAAGAAGCATTAGAAACTATAGAAGATGAAAAACCAGATTTAGTTTTTCTCGATATGATGATGCCGAAAATGAATGGTTTAGACGTATGTAAAGTTGTGAAGCAAGAATTACAAATTCCTGATGTCTATATAATTATGTTAACAGCTAAAGGACAAGAAGATGATAAAGAAAAAGGTTTACAAGTAGGTGCAGATTTATATATGACAAAACCATTTCGTCCGAAAGCTATTTTAGAAAAATCCCGAGAAATATTAAAGGTTTAATTAGTTATCAGCGAGCAATTAAATTATTTATTTTGTTACTTCACCTCTACTATTTATTCCCTACCTCCCTGAATACAATAATTTATCACTGTTCGCTGACAAATCTTTTCGGAGACAAGTTCTTAATTATCTTGTCTCCGTTACCGATGAAAGAATTTGCAAATCGTCTTGCTAAAGGTGGAATTATTACTAAGGGATTGCTGAAACCGGAAAAAACATGAATATTATTACTTTGCGGAACCGTACCAACCAAAGGTAAATTATCTTTACTAAAAGTTACTAAACAATGGTGCCATTTTCCCGTTACATTTTCTAAATCTGGTAACATTTTACCTATATTTTCTCGCAATGTAGTTTCACTTTTTGCTGAATTTAAATTAGCATCGAGATTAGTATTTATATAGCTAATTTGACCCAAACGTAAACTTTTGTCTTTAAATTGAACAGCACCTACATCCAAAATCCAACCAAGCTGATTGTTTTCATTCCATAATTTATCATTTTGACTAGATTCTGCTTCTAATTGAGGACGTTGCAGATTTGCTGGCATTATTAATGTATGTAACTTCAAATCAACCGGTAGAGTTTCGATAATTTCTGCATGAGTAAAATACAGTTGAATCGAAATACCCGATGTTTGTAGCAATTTTCGGCTGAAACCACCCGCACAAACTACAATATCTTTACAACTAAATGTATCGGTATTTGTTGTAACTGATAAATTTTGCTGCTGGATTTTAAAAACTCGGCTAATTTGCATCTTTCCTCCAGCTAAAAGAAAAGCTTTGATATAAGCTTGTGTCGTTTTTTCTGGATGAATATGTCCGTGTTTGACAGTTAAAGCTCCCGATATTGCTTCTCTATTTAACAAAGGTTCTAATTCACAAGCTTGATTGACGTTGAGTAATTCCGGAACTGTAGCAAAACGCTGATAATTAGCAGCAATTTTTTCTGGATTGTTATCTTGAGGAATAGTTAATAATAAATCTAATTCGCGCAATTGAATATCACTATTTAGTTCATCTGAAAGCGTATGATAAAGTTTCTTTGATTCATTACACAATTGACGAGTTAAATCAGTAGTTCCGCTCCAAAAAGCCAAACCACCATAACTATAACGAGTAGCATTTTGCGGTGTAGTATCTTGTTCTAATAATAATACCGAAAAGCCTTTAGTAACTAATTCATAGCTCAGTGCTGCACCAGCAATACCTGCACCGATAACAATAATATCGTAGTTTTTCATATAAGTTTGATAATTAGTAATTGATAATTAACTCATAACTCCTAACTCCTAACTCCTAACTATTTCAATAAGTTGCTTGTAAACGATTTAAAAGATATTCTCCTGCTGTTATAGGAGAATAAATTGGTGGTTTATTTATTTGACAACTTTTAAGACAAGCAATTTCTGTGTCTTCATTAGGATGACAGAAAAATGCTATAGAATATCTGGAAAATTTAGCTTTTCCGTGATTAGGAATTACGACTCGATGCTTAGTTGAGCAAAATACATCATTCGTCCAGCGCTGCATTAAGTCACCCGTATTAACTAATATAGTATCAGCTATTTTCGGTACAGAAATCCATTCTTTTGTTGCTGTTTGAACTTCTAAACCGACCATATCATCTTGAAATAACAAGGTAATGCTTCCATAATCGGAATGTTCACCAGCACGAATTTGTCCGGGTTTTGGTTGTTGTTGTAAAGCTGGATAATGTAATAGTCGTAAAGTATGATTTTGTTGATTGTGGTTTGTGGTAAAAAAATCTTCTGGTAATTCTAAAGCTAGAGAGAAAGCTTTTAAAATGTTATTTGCAATTTCTGTACAAGCTTTGTAGAAATTTATAATAGCAGGGGAGATATATAGGGAAGTTGGTAAATTATCAAAATTTGCGATATTAAAAGCTTCCTTCAAATCACCTGGATTATCTGGGTTTAAACTTTCTCTTTCGATTTCAATATAACCTTGATTGCTAAATTCATCACTCCAAGCCATTTTTTGTTTGACTTCTAGAGGTTGATTGAATAGATATTTACTGTAATCAAATACTTGATTTAGTAAAATATTAGATAGATTATTATTTTTAATGTAAATAAAGCCTATTTCATGACAAGCTTGGTAAATTTGTTTGGCTATTTTTTGTTTTGATTCTATATCGTTATTGTGGATAAGGGATAAATCAATGATTGGAATTTTAGACATATTAAAAACTATTTCAATTCTATTATTTACATGGTGTCATTGCGAGCGAAGCTAAGCAATCCCAACCACTGAAATGGCTTCGCTTTGCTCACAATGACTATTTACTTAACTTTAAAGCTTTGGCATTAAGAACTTCCGTAATTGTACCAGTTGATGAATTAAAAATAGCTGAATAAGCTAGTAAATAATTATCAGTTTATAATTTTATCTACCAATTTTAATATGAATGATAAAAGTTTTTCTATTCCTTTAGATTGCGATGATGATGTAGTTTCTTTTGAAAAGGACGCTTTTAAAGTTAGTCGGTTGAAAGAATTGGCTATAAGACAAGTAAGAAAAGAAACGCACTACTATAATAAGCATCTTAGGAAAAATATTCCTAATTTTTCAGGATTTAGTATAGGAGAGGAAAATTTTAAATTCAATTATACTAAATTTGAGACAATTAAAGATTGTCAAATTCTTCAAGCTAATGGAAAAGGTTGGCAGAAAGGAAAAATAAATATTGAGGTAGGAATTTCAATTGATACTGATAAACCAGATTTAGTGAATTTAAAATTCTTCCCCGAACAACCAACCGAACCAGAATCACCACTAGATGATATTCGTGAAATGATTCAAGTTACAGATGGTGCGTGACGCTATTATAAAATTAATAATAAAATCAAAATTCGTCGCAGCGTCACACACCCTACATAATTATTAAACTTAACTTTTAGATTTCGTAGGGTGTGTTATGGCGCGAAAATTAATTAAATAATAATAAGATATATTAGTTTCGCGCCTAACGCACAGTATCATAATTTATCGTTATTTACTGGTGCGTTGCACTCCGTGACAACACACCCTACAAGATTATTAACCGGGAGCATCCCAAATGTGTAAAAATATCATTTTTCATTGCGAGTGGAACAAAGTGAAACGACGCAATCGCAAAGTTTTGAGATTGCTTCACTTCGTTCGCAATGACAATCACAATCTTAATTGTGCAAAATTGGGATGCTCCCTATTAACCTTAATTTGTCAGGAACAACATCACATCACCTTCTTTAACAATATAAGCTTTCCCTTCAGCACGAACCAAACCTTTTTCTTTCGCAGAACTTAACGAACCAGAAGCTACTAAATCTTCATAACTAACTGTTTCTGCTCGAATAAATCCTTTTTCAAAATCGCTGTGAATTACTCCTGCTGCTTGCGGTGCTGACATTCCAGCTTTGATTGTCCAAGCGCGAGTTTCTTTTTCTCCTGATGTAAAGTATGTCCGCAATCCTAATAAGTCATAAGTAGCACGAATCAAAGATTTTAAACCACCTTCTTCTACACCCAAAGACTCTAGAAAATCCTTTCTTTCTTCATCAGATAGTTCTATTAATTCCGATTCTACCTGAGCAGAAACTATCACGACTTGAGCATCTTCTTTACTAGCAATTTCTCTAACTTGCTCTACAAATTCGTTTCCAGTTGCTAAATCATCTTCAGAAACATTCGCAGCGTAAATAATCTTTTTCGCACTCAATAATGTTAAAGGTTTAATTATTTCTGCTTCTTCTTCGCTCAACTTCATCTGACGAACCGATTTACCTTCGTTCAATTCTGCTGCGATTTTTTCCAACACCGTCATTTCATACTGAGCATCTTTATTTGCTCTTGCTTGTTTCTTGGTACGCTCCATCCGACGCTCAACTTGCGCTAAATCCGATAAAACAAGCTCTAAATTAATAACTTCAATATCTCTTGCTGGTCCCACCGAACCTGAAACGTGAATTACATCATCATTTTCAAAACAACGTACCACGTGGATGATAGCATCAGTTTCGCGAATATTAGATAAAAACTGGTTTCCTAATCCTTCACCTTTACTTGCACCCTGCACTAAACCAGCAATATCAACAAACTCTACACGAGCGGGGACAATTTGCTTCGCAGATGAAATCTTAGCTAGAACTTCTAACCGCTCGTCTGGTACCGAAACCACACCTACATTCGGCTCAATGGTGCAAAAAGGAAAATTAGCAGCTTCAGCCTTTGCATTCGCTACCACAGCATTAAATAAAGTAGATTTTCCTACATTAGGAAGTCCGACAATCCCAGCTCTTAACATTTTGGATTTTAGATTTTAGATTTTGGATTTGTAATCACAGGTTATCTTAAATCCAACAGCAATTTGTTTCAAATAGTTTCGGTATTTGGAGATGGTAATGCTACTGGTGCTGGATTAGGATTTAGACCGTTACTAACCCCCAATATCTATCAGTTGAGAAATTTTTCTTGTTTTTATCACACGTTCTACCTTCTCAACTAACAACATAATTCTACTTCCGATAGTACAAAAAGCTATAAATTATTTTGTAAATAAAGTGTGACGCTAATGATATAATATTCTGTAAGCAGATAAAATTATTTGATAGCTGCGGTAAAATTCAATACTAACTTTTAGTCTAGCTTAGGGTTTCATTTAATCGGTTAAGCAAACATCTAGCCTGAATTTTAATAAACTAAATAAAATAATTAGGTTAGATGTTTGCTTACACGGCTCTACAAAAACCCTAAGCTAGACTAACCTTTATTTATCGGTCGTTCGCGGCTAATAATATATTTTCCGCTCTCTGTAGAATATCGTATCATCAAACTGCATTACTAAAACTTAGATTTTCTGCCTCTAATTTTTAATCTGACATTTCTGACATTGATGAATCAAGACCAAACCCCTTTACTGGATGCAATAATATCCAATGCGAAACGTCCCCACGCTTCTTTCTATACTCCCGGACACAAACAGGGAAAAGGTATTTCATCAAAACTGACAGAATATTTGGGTAAATCTATATTTACAGCAGATTTAACCGAACTCACCGAACTAGATTGTCTTTTCGCTCCCGAAGGTGTTATCCAACAAGCTCAACAACTAGCTGCTGATGCTTTTGGTAGTTCTCAAACCTGGTTTTTAGTTAACGGTTCCACTTGCGGAATAGAAGCAGCAATTCTAGCAACTTGCAATCATAACGATAAGATAATTCTTCCTCGCAATGTTCATTCTTCTGTTATTTCGGGTTTAATCCTTTCCGGTGCGATACCAATTTTTATTAATCCCGAATACGATACTGATTTAGATATCGCTCACAGCATCACCGCTCAAAAATTAGAAAAAGCATTACAACAACATCCTGATGCAAAAGCTATGATGATGGTTTATCCAACTTATTACGGTGTATGTGGAGATATCAAAACTATTGCGGAACTGACTCATAAATACAATATCCCCTTAATAGTAGACGAAGCACACGGTTCCCATTTTGCTTTTCATCCAGCATTACCTATCTCAGCATTATCAGCAGGAGCCGATTTAACCGTCCAGTCAATCCATAAAACCCTCGGTGCTATGACTCAAGCATCAATGCTCCACACCCAGGGAAAAAGAATAAATATTAATCGTTTAAATAAATCACTACAGCTAACTCAGTCAACAAGTCCGAGCTATATACTACTCGCTTCCTTAGATGCAGCAAGACATCAAATCGCAATCCACGGTCAACAACTACTTACTCGTACATTACAACTAGCAGAAAAAGCCAGAAATCAAATCAATCAAATCTCCGGACTATCAACTTTATCTCTCTCTCACTGCTCTTTAGACAACACACGCTTAACCGCAATAGTTTCCGAACTAGGATTAACAGGATTTGAAGCAGAAGAAATTTTAGACGAGAAATTTAATATAACTCCCGAATTCGCTGATACTAAGACCGTGACATTCATTATCAGTTTGGGAAATACCGAATCGGATATCGAACTTTTAGTTAAAGCTTTCAAAACCCTAGCGCTAGATTTTAGAGATAAAACCCTAGCGCTAGGGTTTAAAAAACCCCTTCTCGTAAAAAAGAAAGGATTGGAGTATAATCACGAAGCAGAGCCTCTAAGACTTGTCTCCCAACCAGAGTCTGGGAACCAGAATTTCTCAAATATTTTTCAATTATCTCCCCGTCAAGCATTTTTTAGCTCTACGGAAACCGTACCCATCCACAAAGCAATCAATCGTATCAGCGCTGAAACCGTTTGTCCCTATCCCCCAGGAATTCCTTTGTTAATCCCCGGAGAAAAAATAAGTTCCACAGTTGTGGAACATTTATTAAACGTAAAAGCTATGGGAGGATTTATCAGTAATTGTGCTGATACTAGTTTGTGTACTTTGAAAGTGGTAATTGGTAATGGGTAATTGGTAATTGGTGCTTGGAGAGAGGGGGTAGAGGGGGTAGAGGGGGGAGAGAAATTAATAATTCCTAACTCCTAACTCCTAACTCCTAACTCCTAACTCCTAACTCCTAACTCCTAACTATTTTCACCTTTTCAAAACCACCTGAAAGGAATTTAAATATCCTCGAATGCTCTTAGCAAGGTATTTTTCCTGCTTTCTAGTAGTAATTACCATTGCTTGGTATAAGCGTCCTTCAGCGAAGAACATGCGGTTTCTGGTAATTTTTCCGGCTGAGTTGATGTATTCGATTTCTTTACCGGGTTGATTGTTGTAACTCCGAATGTTTTTCTGACTAATTAATCTGGATTTGGTAGTTTGTAATGCCATATCCCGTGCATTATCTAGTACTGCTTGAGGATTGGCTAATTTACCGTAACTATGAGGAAAATCGTTGTAAGCGACAACGTAGGCTACTTGCTGTTTGGGAGGTTTGGCGAGAAATATATTTAAATTTATTTCCCCCATGAAGGTTTTTTTGGTTTCGCTCATGGATTTGGGCATTCCTGGCATTAATACCTTGAAACTGCCATCAGGGGAATTGAATACTTTCCACTTTGACTTCTTGAGTGTTTGCGCTGTAGCTGTTTGCTGTTGGTTAACTTCTACTGCTGCAAAGCTACTAAATACCAAACCGGCGGCGATTAGGGGTAATAAAGCTTTTTTTGTCATAGTTGTTGCTTAAGAAGATGCTGATATTACTTATTCTGCAAGTTTCTGTTATAACCTAGAAGCACTAATAGCAGCACCTATTAAGCCAACTTGTGAATTAAGAATTATATGTACAGGTATGTCTTGTAAGATGCTCCTCATTCTGCCCTTACTACTGAAATTTAGCAAAAAGTTGCCGTTTTCAATCAATGGGAGTATTTTTGGTGCAATTCCTCCGCCAACGTACAATCCACCGTATGGTAATAGTTTTAACGCCAAATTACCTGCTTCCGCTCCGTAGGCATCTATGAACAACTGCATCGTCTGCTCGGAAAGGCGATCGCTTTTGTTGACTGCGGCTGTACCAATTGCTGCACCTGGGTCTACACTTCTTTCTTTTCCAGCTTCTCGTTCCCAGGTTGTGACGATTTCGGCAATTTCTGACGATTCTTGAGCAAGTTTCCTATCCCGTAAAAATTCATAAATTGATACGATACCCATCCCGGAAACTACCCGCTCTACCGAAACTCTTTGAATATCATGTTTATCTAGAAGATACTTTAAAAGTTGAAATTCCAATTCGGTACGAGGAGCAAAATCGGAATGTCCTCCTTCGGAAGGAAATACTTGATATAAATCCCCATTTTTAATCAAGAATCCCTGTCCCAAACCAGTACCAGCACCAATAATACCAATCGGTGCTTCCAGATTTGGCTTACCTTCTTGCAAGGTTAATACATCTTCCTTCTTTAAACCCAAAATACCGAAACCAACCGCAGCAAAATCATTAATTAAAGAAACCTGAGCAATACCCAACTGTTCCTGTAAACGCGAACTATCCAAAAACCAAGCTAAATTAGTCAACTTAGCAGTATTATTCACCACCGGACCAGCAATAGCAAAACAAGCCTTTTGAGGAATATCTTCTGTTTTCGATGCAGTTAAAAACTGTTGCACAATCGGAACCAAATCGGGAAAATCCTTACTTGGATAGCGCTCCTCATACAAAGTTTTCAGTACCGGCTTTTCCGACGCTTCGACCAAACGTAAAATAGTTTTCGTACCGCCGATATCTCCAGCTAATAGTAATGTCATAGTTAATTGTTAGTTGTTAGTTGTTGGTTGTTAGTGGATAGTTGTTGGTGGTTAGTTGCTGTATATCATAATCAGCGAGCAAGATGTATGTCGTAACAGACAAACTGCATTAACACGCTACAATTAAAAATTAATTTATTAGTACACATTTTGCACCTTGCTCATCACCTTGGTTTATTGAGAATAATAAACCGTGAAAACTCTAATTTATCGTTTAGAAACCCGGTTTCTCTATGCTTATTGATAATGGTGCAAGATATGAATTAGTGCGTAACAAAAGAATAATTACCCCAATTACCTATTACCCATTACCAACTCCCAACTTTCTACCACTAACGACTAACCACTAACAACTATCCACTATCCAATTCAATTAAACCTGACAACTTCTTCAACTTCTGTCAAATGAGAAGTATCTCCACTCAACTCCAATAACCATTCTGGGTCTTGACGGACAATTTTCACTAAGCTACACAATGTCGCTTTGACCTTTTCCACAGCTAAATCACCGACAAATCCCATTGCTGCTCCCAATACCGAAGCACCATGAGCAACTAATAGAATATTTTCTGGAGAATATTCCCTAGCCAAACATCTTGCAGTTTGTGCGGAGCGCTGACGCATTTTTTCGCGGGTTTCAGGATAATTGACTGCTATTTGTGGGGTGTAGCTAATATCAATATAAGGATATATTTCCAATAATTCTTCAATTGAATGTCTTACTGGTTCCTCAGTCATCCAATCGGGATTTAACCATTCACTTAATCCGGTTTCTAATTTAATTGGTAAATCGAGAACTGATGCTACTGCTGCTGCTGTTTGTACGGTACGTAGAAATGGTGAAGCAAAAATATGGTGAATTTCTTCGTGTTTGAGACGGTCTGCTAACTGTTGCGCTTGTACCATACCATCATCTGATAGCGGTGGGTCATAACGTCTTTCGGCTGTTAAAAACCAGTCAGGGTTTACAAAGTCGAGACGATTTGCGTGTCTTGCTATCCAGATAATTTGAGACATTGAGGTAAAAGCTGAAATTCATGCAGAATCAATATTATCGCATTAAAGGAATGAGATGACTAAAAAATAGTACTAAAGAACTCTGCCGAGATAATTTGATTAATATTGCAAATAGTATAAATGAGTATCAAAAATCCTAAAATCTATACTTAAGGTCAAGTCGCTTCGCTCCAATTCAAAATTCAAAATATGTCCCTTCGGGACACGCTTCGCTAACAAAATTCAAAATTTAAATCAGTG
>JBCBHT010000130.1:0-19866 GCA_038525335.1 Cyanobacteria bacterium J06621_15
ATTGATTGTTAGTTGTTATTTGATATTTGTTAGTTGTTAGTTGATAGTTGTTAGTTGATAGTTGATAGTTGTTAGTTGTTAGTTGATAGTTGTTAGTTGCTAGTTGTTATTTGATAGTTGATAGTTGATACTCATGGATTTCTACTAACCACTAACTACCAACCACTAACCACTAACCATTAACTGTTAACTGCTTCAACTGTAATGTTGTTACTAATACGCTCTTTTAATTTTGCTTCGATAGCATTTTTGAGGGTTGCAAAGCTGCTAGAGCATGAACCACAAGCCCCTTGAAGGATTACTCTGATTGTATCACCTTCTACATCGTATAATTCTACGTCTCCCCCATCGGCGATGAGGATGGGTCTGATTTCTTCGTCTAATACTTTCTGTATCAGTGCTATCTTTTGCACTGGTGTCAGCGGTTTATCGCTAACTAGAGTATTGGTATTGTTATTACCGTTAGTGTTATTAGATTTTGTCTCGGAGGTGAAAGTAGAATTTCTTTGGTTTTCGATGATGATGTCATCAATGGTAGCCAAACAGGTTCCACATCCACCACCGGCTTTTATAAAGTTTGTAACTTCTTCTGCGGTTGTAAGTTTGTTTTCTTTTACAATTCGCTGAATTTTAGGTTCGGTAATACCAAAGCAGGTACAGATGATTGCTCCTTCGTCGTCTTCGTCATGAGCCACAATCGGAATACCTTTGTAATTTGAGATTGCTGCTTCTAGAGCTTCTTGACCCATTACCGAGCAGTGCATTTTCTCTTGGGGTAATCCGCCTAAATATTCTGCGATGTCTTTGTTAGAAATATTCAGAGCTTCGTCTAAAGTCTTGCCCTTTACTAATTCTACCAGAGCTTCTGAAGATGCGATCGCACTTGTGCAACCAAATGTTTGAAATCGAGCATCAAGGATTTTGTTTGTTTCTTCGTCTACCTTGATGTGGAGTCTTAAAGCGTCACCACAAGCGATGCTACCGACTTCTCCGACAGCAAGTTTAACACCTGCTTCGCCTTTATCTTCAAGAACACCTTGATTTTTCGGATTGTAAAAGAATTCTAGTACTTTGTCTGTGTAGTCCCACATAGCCGTATTTTGATTGATGAGTAGTTAATTATGGATAACAAATCGTAAGAAGGTGAGAGTATTAGGAAGAGTAGAATAAATTCTTTAACTCCTCACTCTTAACTCATAACTCCTAACTAATTTTTAGTGTTGAGCCAGTGCTTGTTCTTGGTTTTTAAGCCAAGCCGCATCATCGTTTTTGAAGGGTGATAGTTCGCGCAGACGGCGGACGATGGCGGGTAATACTGCTAATACTGCATCAATATCGGCATCTGTATTGTATCGAGAAAGACTAAAACGGATAGAGCCGTGTAAAGTTGTATAGGGTACTCCCATCGACCGTAAAATGTGGGAAGGTTCTAAGGAACCGGAACTACAAGCAGAGCCGCTGGATGCACAAATTCCGTGCTGATTTAATAATAGTAATATTGCTTCGCCTTCGATATATTTGAAACCAATATTCGTAGTGTTGGGCAATCTCTGCGTTTCGCCGCCATTGATTTCACATTCACCAACTGATTCTATTATAGCATTTTCTAGTCGGTCGCGTAAAGTTTTTTGTCTTTTTCCTGCTGATTCTAAATGTTGCAATTCGAGTTCGGCAGCTTTACCTAGAGCGATGATAGCGGGTACATTTTCGGTACCTGCACGTCTACCGCGCTCTTGTCCACCACCAATTATTGAAGGACGGAATCTGACACCCTTTCGCACGTATAGAGCGCCAATACCTTTGGGTGCATGGATTTTATGACCGGAGAGGGTGAGCATATCAATGGTGCTGTTTTTCATATTAACGGGAATTTTCCCTACAGCTTGAACACCATCGACATGAAATAAAGCACCGTATTGTTTAGCTCGCTTACCAACTTCCTCGACAGGGAATATTACGCCGGTTTCGTTATTTGCATACATAACGCTAACCACGGCTGTATCATCAGTCAGAGCATTTTCTAGCTCATTTAAATCTAACTGTCCCTGACGATTCACCGAAAGATAAGTAACTTTATAACCTTGCTTTTGTAACTGTTTGCAAAGATTAAGAACGGCGGGATGTTCTACCTGGGTTGTAATAATATGCTTTTTGCTAGGCTGTGCTTGCAGAGCGGCCCGAATAGCAGCATTGTCTCCTTCAGTACCACCACTATTAAAGACAATTTCAGAGGGTTCGGCACCGAGAAGCGCTGCAACATTTGCTCTAGCTTGCTTTACCGCTTTACCGACTTGTCCTCCAAAGGTATGCATACTAGAAGGATTGCCGTAATGCTCGGTCAAATAAGGCAACATAGCCTCAACAACCTTCGGGTCTACTTTAGTGGTAGCATTGTTGTCTAAGTAAATACAGTCTTTTTGCATAATTTCGATATCTTTAATGTACTTCAGGATAAAATGTTTTCTCTTTTACTGTTTTTTTATAACTATGTAATCAAAGAGAGAAGAGGAGAAAAGGAGACAAGGAGAAAATTAATTTCTTACTTGCTGCTTATTAATTACTCTTAACTCCTAACTCTTAACTCCTAACTCCTAACTTCTAACTCCTAACTCCTAACTGTTAACCGTTAACTGTTCGGAATATTTTTGGGAATAAGTATTAAACCACTTTTTCCAATAGTCAGTTTTATCTGTTTTATTTGTAAGTTGCGATTTTAGATTTTTGTAAGTATCAAACCAGTTTTCCCAATAGTCTTCAGATGTTTCTTTAACACAACCGTCATATGTAGGACAACCTGCTTTACATTGAGGTACTGAATAAATGCTATCGACGCAGTTTTTACAAAGTTTGGGGTCAATCCACGGACGCTCATCAACTATTTTGATAGCGTTAGTGGGACATACTGTTTTACATAAATCGCAAGAGATACACTTGCTCGTAATTTTGTAAGCCATTTTTACACCTTTATTTATGTTCTGGAATTGAGGTAATGGCAGTGGGTAATGAATGATTCTGGATTTTGCGGAAAGTTGGGGGTGGAGATGTTCTTCCCCCCAAACTTTCCAAGACAGATTTTAGTATTGAAGTAAAAGGTGGATTTGTTTTTGATAAAGCTGGGGAAGAAAAATTAGGATAGATATTTCTGCCCCCAACTTTATACGGACGGATGTTAGATTGATTTATAGTCTTATATTTATTTTTGTCTTAGAGACTTAACTATCTCTATCAAAGCAATTTGTGCTTTTTATGACTATTTAACAACCTGTTTTTCCCTAGAAATTAGTTCAAACCTAAAATCTAAAATCTAAAATCTCTACTCGCTAGTTGCTTCTTTGTAAAATTCTAAAGCGACTTTATCAATTAAGTCATAAGCTTCAACTGTCTGTATTCCTGCTTTGTGCAGTTCTTCTTTTGGACAATCGCCAATTTTGGAAACCAATACTGCTTTACAATCAGCTAGTGCTTTAATGATATTTTCTAAAGTGGCTTCCTCACCGTATCCACCTTGACAAAAGTGGTCAACTTTTCTGTGACCGATGAATTCTACCTTTCTACCATCGACTTCGTAAATTTGAAATTCTTTAGCATGTCCAAAGTGTTGGTTAACGATACCACCACCTTTAGTTGCTACTGCTAGCAGCATTTTTTCACCAGTAAGTTCTAAATCGAAGGTTTCAAGTTCTTGTTTAGCTGCTTCGAGTTGTTCTCTGGTTTGTTCAATACCTTGATGAACTTCTTGACGCTGCTCCAAATTATATTCTGGAGTCATTTCCATGAATTTCTCTTTACTAAATTCCTGGCTGCGGTCTTCTCCTAATAATCCTACCGCGTCTGCACGACATTGACGGCAGTGACGCATCATTTTCATGTTACCAGAACACTTATCCTGTACTTCTTTTAATTCTTTGGAAGTAGGACCTCTTTGTCCGTTTAACCCAAAGTGGGTACCGTGTTCGGGAGCGCTAATCAAGGGCATAATATTGTGAATAAATGCACCTCGTTCGCGGATGGCTTTATTTACTTCTGGTAAGTGATGGTCGTTGACTCCTGGAATTAATACAGAGTTCACTTTACAAAGAATATCTGCTTCGCGAAGGAGTTCTAAGCCTTCCATTTGTCTTTCGTGCAGAATTCTTGCTGCTTCAATTCCTCTGTAACGCTTACGCTTATAGTGAACCCAAGGATAGATTTTGGCTCCGATTTCTGGGTCTACCATGTTGATTGTAATAGTTACATGGTCAACATTTAATTCTTTAATCCGGTTTACATAATCCGGAAGCATCAAACCGTTGGTTGATAAACAAAGTTTAATATCTGGAGCTTGAGAATTAATTAACTCAAAAGTTTTGAAAGTTTTATCAGGATTTGCTAAAGGATCACCAGGTCCAGCGATACCTAACACTGTCATCTGAGGAATTTTTCCTGCAACTACCAGAACTTTTTGTGCAGCTTCTTCTGGTGAAAGTAATTCGCTAACTACTCCAGGACGACTTTCGTTTGCACAGTCGTACTTTCGGTTGCAGTAATTACACTGTATATTGCAGGCAGGAGCTACGGCAACATGCATTCTTGCATAGTTATAGATATGCCTATCATTAGTTTGATATATTGATGTTTTGTTCTGATGAATTTATTTAGTTATCTAAAAGTTTACTTATAATATTGATTAGTAAATAGATTAATTTTACTAGAATTATAGTTCATAAAACAAACTGAGTCATCTAATAGTTTACTAACTCATAGCTCACTAATTTTTACTGTAGATAAATATACTAAATATTCAAAATTTTTGTAATAATCAAGCAGTTATGAACTGCTTGTAAAACCTTATGAAAAATTTTGTATTATACCCTGTAAACTGATACGGTTAAGTTTATCTTCTAATTCAGTAATCCGTCTTTTAAGTCGAGCATTTTCATCTTTTAAAGTATCTACTTCGTTAACCTGTTCAAAAGTTTGCTCGAAAGCTTTACGTGTATTTTCTAAACTAAACCATTGTTGATAAACTTTAGTATGCATTTGTATACTATGACCTAAATTATTCGCAGCAGCTTTGATAGGAACTCCTTGTAAGTGCGCTCTAATCGCGCAAGCATGTCTCAAATCATAGGGTGTAAAGCTCACATTCGCATATCTAAAATTATTAGCGATTGTAGCAACTCTATCTTTTAGTTGATTAGCTGTTTTCCAGGAATTAGAAAAAATCCTCAGTTTTTCAATGTTTTCCTGATTTTTTAAATCAAAAATTGCAATCCATTCAGGTACAAAAGGAAAAACTTCTCTATATCCGGTTTTATTCGATTCATGAACTTTAAAAGTATTATGCTTATTTTCAGATGATATTAACCAATTTAAATCTGGATTATTAATTATTTCTCTAGGTCTTAGCCCGTATATTGCTAATAAAGCATATATTGTTTGATATATTCTCCAATTATCTCTATAGCTAGGACTCATTTTAGAAATACTATTATAATGATTTTTAAATAGCAAGATAGAGTTCGATATCTGTTGGTCACTGGGGATATCTCTTTTTTTTGGCTTATAAGATATTTTTAAATCGGAGAAATTAGCTTCAATATTTAACATCTTGCATAAAATATTCGCTAAACTAATTGCAGACATTCTATTAACAGAAGACTCTATTTTTTTTATTTTTTCTCTCAAGTTAGAAACCGTTATAGCTTCTTCACCCCCAAAATAATATCTTAAGTTCCGAAGTTGACTGTTAAAGGTATTCTCACTTTTTATCGTTCGTTTCCTGGTTTCAAAGTATCTTTTTTCAAACTGCTCGTAAAATTGGTCAAAGGTAATATGATTAGTTCTTTTTGCTTGCTGTCCTAAATATTTATCAGTCCAAACAAAAATTTGACGAGCAATTAATTTTCCCAACTCATATGCTTCTTCTTCAGCAGTTTTTAATCCGTCAAAACTAGCTGGTATACCTAGACTTATCGTGTATTGCTTTTTATCTCTACCCTGTTTGTGAGTATCATTTGGTTTGAGTGGAAGAGTCGCTCTTAGCTGTATACCACCTTTTTTAGCTTGCAAACTAACTTTGGTCTTACTAGATTTTAATCTCTGATTAACTTTGAGTAACTCTTGTTCAAACTTCATATCGTAATGCTTTTTAGTCTCTTTTACATGATGCATTACCCCTAAGTGACTTCCATCAGTAGTACATGGTGGTTCAAAGTCACTAAAAATCTTATTCTGTATATCTTCCATCAGTTCCCTAAAAGTTTACTAAAATTTGTCTAAAAAAAAGTTTTATTCAAACAATTTATTAGTCTAAAACGTTTGTAGAAAACATTTTATGGAAGAACCAGGGCTTTAGTCAATCACCTTTCTTGCATAGTGATGATGAGCTTCTTCGCTATAACAAGGATGTTTTGCAATTCGCTCTTTTGTTCTTTCATCGATTTCGATGCTGGGGCTGCTATCGTTACAGCCACTTCCACAACCACCTTGTTTAGCTTTTGCAGTTGCAGTTGTAGATTCGCTTTCGGAAGGGGTGAAGATTCCTGTTGAAGTAGACGGTGATGTCATTGATTGAATGAATTTCGCGTTCGGTCACTGGACAAATTACCAAGTGGGAGATGTCATCGCTACTGCTTTTACCCAGGAATCGAAGTGGCAGCGGTTTTAAGCTCTATCGAAAAACTAACGTTTTGGAGTGTGAGTTTATCGAGATGTAAAGTCCTAGTTTCTCGGCTGGTGTGTGTCAACGCTTGAGAAGTCTAGGGATTTACTTTTTCAAGCTTTTACCACTGCAACTTCTATTTACAGGGCATGGTGCTATCTCATTACCATTACAATAACTTGAAAACATTGGTATTTATGGATTTAAATTGAAACCAATTTAGAGTTAATTAATAGTTACTTATTATCAAGAAAAGATTTTTTTAATTAGTATCTGTTAAGTAGGATATTTAATGAATCTAATTACTTAAATGTACCTTATTCCAATTATTTTGTAAAGTACTCTACAATTGTTTTTTGCAACAAAGTAATATTTAAACATTATTCTAGGTTATAAATAGTTTAATCTCTACAATTATCAAATTTAATCCCTATAATTTATTACTAAGCTTCAATCTACTAACTTCAAATTCCAACTCGGCAATTCTCTTTCTAGCCTGAACTAATTCATCTCTACACTTATCTAATTCATTAGCTTCTTCAAAAGCTTGATTAAAGGCTTTACGTCTATTTTCTAAACTAAACCATTGCTGATAAACTTTAGTATGTATCTCTACTGAATGACCTAAATTATCAGCAGCAGCTTTAATTGGAACACCTTGTAAATGCGCTCTTATAGCACAAGCATGTCTCAAATCATAGGGTGTAAAAGGTATTTTGTATGTTTTGAAAAAATCTCCTAATTTGCTAACTTTATAATGTAAATCAATCGCTTTTTGTCCTGTAGAAGCAAACTTATTTAATAAATTAATTGACTCTAAGTTGTTCAAATCAAAAAGTTCTATCCATTCCGGAACGAATGGAAAAACTTCTCGATATCCAGTTTTATTTGATTTATCAACTTTAAAAGTTTTATGCTCGTTTTCTGATGAAATAAACCAGTCTAAATCCGGATTATTAAATATTTCTCTAGGTCGCAACCCATATACAGCCATCAAGCCATATACTAATTTATTTCTCTTAGAAGTGCAGTAGGATTTCTTTCGGTTACAAGGTTTGATTTTTTCTAAATAATCATCTATTAAAAATATCGATTTCACTATACAGCTATCTTCAGGAATATTTCTAGCTTTAACTTCTTTTTTGAGTCTCAACTCAGCAAAATCACCTTCTATTTGAATTACCGAACAAATAAAATTAGCGATAATTATTGCGATTCTTCTCGTATTAAAAGTATTAGTTTCTAAAATCCTTTTTCTCAAAGATTCAACGGTAATACAGTCATTTGAATAAAAGTATGTTTTAAATTTTCTTTGATAATCTAAAAAACTATGCTCGCTTCTGATAGTCCTTTTTCTAGTTTCAAAATATTTGTTCTCAAATACTTCATAAAACTCTTTAAAAGTAATATTTTTATTCTTCTTAGCTTGCTGTCCTAAATATTTATCTGTCCAAACAAAAGTTTGACGAGCAATTAATTTTCCTAGTTCTTGAGCTTCTTCTTCACCTGTTCTTAATCCATCAAAATTAGCCGGTATACCTAAACTTATCGTGTATTGCTTTTTATCTCTGCCCTGTCTATGAGTATCACCTGGTTTTAATGGAAGAGTCGCTACTAACTGTATACCACCTTTGATTGCTCTCAAAGACACTTTCGTTTTACCAGATTTTAGCCTCTGATTCACTTCGAGCAGTTCTTGTTCAAACTTCATGCTGTAATGTTCTTTAGTTGCATCTATTATTCTTTTTCTTCCCCTATAACTCCCATCCGAAGTGCTTGGAACTTCAAAATCACTGAAAACCTTACCCTGTATATCGTCCATCAGTTGCGTAAATATTGCTTATTTTTTTAGATGTTTTCTGCGAACAATTGGTTAAACCAAATCGTTACAGGTAAACATTTTAGAAGCAATCAGGGGGTTTATTCAATCTTAGTAATATCTCATCCCTCCACTCACCAAACTTGTCTAAGGTTTGCTTGACTCGCTTGGTGTTTGGCGATGTTTAAGTTATATCAGTCGCTTTTTCCCGAACTTCCCAACACCGCTAGCTTATATTTATTTAGTTTATTAAATCTGCACTCAAATCTTGAAACCTTTGATGTGAAAGAGTTATTAAGTTTTAATATTTTTTTTCCGGGTGGGGGTACTAGTATTGTTGCACTGGGGTTCTTGTATTTATGTAACGAGGTACTTGAATTGCTGCACTCGGCTCAAAACCAGTCTTGCAGGGAGTTTTAAGCATTTTCCCTATCTGGCTCGCAATTCATCCTGCTGTACTCGAAACCCCTTAAATTATTACTTGAAACTTTTCTTCTATATATATGAATCAAGCAGGGGATAGTTAATTACCTTTCCGAGTTCGACGTTATTTAATTGTGTAACTAACATATCACTTTATTTTTGAACAGAAAACGCAAATACTATTTTCTTAACTTTTGCTTCATGAAGGAATGTAAATTATCTGAGAAGCATACCGTATAAGGCTTAAGAGTAAGTACCTGTTTCGCGCTTAGTGAGAATTATTTTCTATAAGTTCTTATTCATTATATTGCCACACTCTACTCGCGATTGCAATCTCCGCTTGGGAATAAAAAAATGTCAAAGTAAATAAGGAGAAGTACAACTCGGGGTGGAGGAATAATTATGAAAGCAATGGTTATCTACAAATATGGTGATGCGGACGTGTTGCGATACGAAGAAGTAGAAGCACCAAAAATCAAACCCGACGAGCTATTGGTAAAAGTCCATGCTGCGGGTGTAAATCCGATTGATTGGAAGATTCGTAAAGGAATGTTAAAAGTCATCAGCGGAAATAAATTTCCCATGATTTTAGGATTCGATTTGGCTGGAGAGGTTTTAGAAGTTGGTTCTCAAGTTGAAAACTTCCGAGTCCGAGATGAAATTTATGGTTCTCTGAGCGTACCTGGAGGAGCTTATGCTGAATTCGCAGTAGTATCGCAGAAAGTGGCTGCTGTTAAACCTGCAAATATCAGCTTTGAAGAAGCAGCAGCTTTACCTGTAGCAGCGCTGACCGCTTTACAATCGCTCAGGGATAAAGCCAATATTCAACCATTGCAAACCGTACTTGTGAACGGAGCTTCCGGTGGGGTAGGTATTTTTGCAGTTCAAATTGCTAAAGCTTTAGGAGCAGAAGTTACTGGAGTTTGCAGCGGTAAGAATCTAGATTTTGTTAAATCCCTGGGAGCAGATATTACTATTGACTATACCGAGGAAGATTTTACGAAAAATCAGGTGCAGTACGATATTATTCTTGATGCAGTTGCTAAGCAGACTTTTGATAGCTGCAAAAAAGTCCTCAAACCCAACGGAGTTTACGTTACAACTCTACCGACCTTCCAAAATATGATTTCTATCGGATTAACAAGTTTATTTGGAAGTCAAAAAGCTAAATTTATTCTTGCTCAACCAAACACCACCGATTTAATTTATCTCAACCAGTTAA
This sequence comes from Cyanobacteria bacterium J06621_15, assembly GCA_038525335.1. Lineage (GTDB taxonomy): Bacteria > Cyanobacteriota > Cyanobacteriia > Cyanobacteriales > Nostocaceae > Rivularia. Next base: position 10,108 of record JBCBHT010000130.1, read on the forward strand.
TTGAAGCGGGTAAACTGCGAGTGGTTATTGACCGCACCTATCCTTTACAAGAATTAGCAGCAGCTCATATATATAGTGAAAGCGAAAGAGCGAAAGGTAAAATTGTGATAAATGGAATAGGGAATAGGGAGTAGAAAGGGAATGGTGAGCAAATCGTTCAGCAGAAGTTGATAGATAATAATACAATATTGCCTAAGTTAATAACTTGATATAAACCCCGATGAAGACACCAGTTGATTCCCTCTGGCTTCCATACGCACAGATGAAGACCGTTGCTTCCCCGTATCGAGTAGTTCGAGCAGAGGGAGTCAAACTCTACCTCGATGATGGTACGGTACTCATTGACGGTATCTCTTCCTGGTGGTGCGTGATTCACGGGTACAATCACCCAGTCCTCAATCAAGCGGTTCAGGAGCAGCTTGGAAAATTCGCTCATGTTATGCTTGGGGGTCTTGTTAACGATGCAGCGATTAATCTAGCCGAAGCTTTAGTTAGAATAACTCCCACAGGACTAAATCACGTATTTTATGGTGATAGCGGCTCGGTAGGGGTAGAGATTGCGCTCAAGATGGCAATTCAATTTTGGCGTAACAAAGGGGCTGACCATAAGAGCCGTTTTGTGTCGCTGCGACTGGGATATCATGGCGATACTACGGGAGCAATGTCTGTTAGTGACGATGACGAGGGAATGCATCGTTTGTTTAAAGGAGCCATACTTCCGCAGTATTTCGTTGATGCACCGGGCGGGGATAATATAGAGTCTGAGGAATGCCAAGCATCGCTTCGTCAACTTGAGGAACTTCTGAAATCGAATAATACCGAAATTGCCGCCATGATTCTCGAACCTGTATTTCAAGGAGCTGGTGGCTTTCGCTTTTATCCTCCCGAATATTTATTCCACGTCCGAAGACTTTGTGATGAGTACAAGGTACTATTAATATTTGACGAGATAGCGACGGGTTTCGGACGAACGGGAGCTTTATTCGCAGCAGACCTTGCCAATGTGACCCCGGATATTATGGTGCTTAGCAAAGCGCTGACTGGAGGATACTTAGGACTATCGGCAACTATCACTACAAGCCAAGTCTACGAGTCTTTTCTAAGTGATGACCCAGAGCTAGCATTTATGCACGGACCGACTTTCATGGGAAATGCAGTTGCTTGTGCTGTGGCTTTGGCGAGTATTAAGCTTATCGAAACCGAAAACTACCTCAGTAAAATTAAAGCTATTGAGCAAGTACTCAAAGAAGAGATTGAGGGATTGGAAGCAGCATCACTTTGCGACGCACGGGTACTTGGAGCTATAGGAGTACTTGAGTTTGAATCTCCGTCGAACCTGGTGGGGTTTCGGGAGTTTGCTTGCTCTAAGGGAGTTTGGCTCCGTCCTTATAGCAAGTGGCTGTATACTATGCCTCCATACGTAATTAGTGAAGAAGAGTTGCGACGAGTTACCGCAGTTATGAAGGAATGGGTGTCGTATCAAGGTAAATGCATTTAAATAAAGCATTTTCAGTTGAATAGAATACTAGTATTCGTATTCAACCACAATAATTATGAGGGGTGTCACAATGATATTTGCAGGTTGGGTTGAAGGTCATGAAACCCAGCCCGGGTGTTGGGTTGCGCTTCGCTTAACCCAACCCAACCTACTTAGCTACTTTCTAATCCCGCAGTCGTCTTTAGACGACTTTGTATATTAGACTGGGGTTTCAACCCGCTTACGGGTTGGATGTCTACCCCTAATAATTAATGTGGTTGAGTACTAGTAGTATTGAACCACATTAGTTTTGAGGGGTTACAATCACTTATTCGTAGGTTGGGTTGAACAGAGTGAAACCCAACATCCTAGTTGGGTTGCGCTTCGCTTAACCCAACCTACAAAAAGACTTCAAAACCCCGCAAAATTAATGTGGTGAAGTAGTAGTAGTCTGTCCCATTAATCTTGATGGGTTAATTTAGGGAGGGGGAAGAGCGGGTAGATAAGGGAAAGGGGGTAGAAAAAAATAATTTTTTTATTTGTAACATCTTCTCCTTCTTATGCTGCATATTTGGCGCTAAAGCGCAACTACGTTAGCGAAGCGTGTCCGATAGGACATACCTTGCTTTACCCCTCAGAACTTATGTGGTTGAGTACTAGTGAGCCGAAGCGGTTAATTGCGAATTGCGAATTGCGAATTGCTTTGATTTTTGTTAAACACAAACATAATCTAAAAAGAATATAAATAAGCAGTTTGGTCTTGGATTCTTCACAATACAATAAGACGGTAACTGCATATACAAATATGTCATTTTATCAGCTTGACTGTCTTCTTTTTAAGTACAGTTGGTTGCTGTTTTTTTTATTTACAAATTACAAGTCAAAATAGCTTCAAACTATTGCTATTAATGGTTATTTCTATGAGTACAAGAATAATTACACCTTAACTGAATAATACTAGAACCTATTACTATAAATACTAGTACCATACCCTTTAACAAATATTAAATCCCTTTCACAGCTTGGCTTTGATACTGTTGAGTACAAAGTTAATAAAGTTAAATAAGTTTAAGCGGCATTGAGTTCTATAGTATTAACAATGCCATCTGATATAAGCAGAAAATAGCACATCGCTTAAATAATTTAGACATTACCGATGCCACAATCGGATGAAAACATTACTCAATATCAATTCGTAAAAAACACAGGTGGTGGAAACACTTGTGCTAACGAAAATCAATCCGAAGCTAATTTTTTCAAGCTTCTCAACCATGATTTTCGGATTATTTTTGAGCGTGACCCAGCAGCACGTAACTGGTTAGAAGTTCTGTTCTGCTATCCCGGATTTCACGCTTTATGTTTGCATCGTTTAGCCCATTGGTTATACCATCGCAAAATTAATTTGATTCCCCGTTTAATGTCCCATTTCGCAAGATTCATCAGTGGAATTGAAATTCACCCTGCTGCACAAGTTGGTAAAGGTGTATTTATAGATCATGGAATGGGGGTTGTTATTGGTGAAACTGCTATCATCGGAGACTACACTCTAATTTATCAAGGTGTTACTCTCGGTGGTACTGGTAAAGAAAATGGTAAACGTCATCCTACCATAGGCAAAAACGCTGTAATCGGTTCTGGTGCTTCGGTTTTAGGTAATATCCAAATAGGCGATCGCGTTCGTGTTGGAGCAGGTTCGGTTGTATTGCGAGATGTTCCGAGCGGCTGTACTGTGGTGGGAATACCGGGTCGTCCAATTTCTCGCAAGCAAGATGCAAGTCTTTCACCTTTGGAACATGGAAAGCTTCCAGATGTAGAAGCTACCGTAATTTGTTCGTTACTGCAACGGGTAGAACAACTAGAAAGACAGTTAATTTCCTTGAAGCAAAACTCTGATATTGAGGAAGCGAGGAAGGAACTTGTGACTAAGGAAGGTTAATAGTGTTACCCTCATCTGGTTCTAATGTTCTGCATCAAATAGTGCAAATTCCCTACCATCAACGCTGGCAAATTTACCATCGCTTGCAAGAGTTAAATATTCCCTGCTCTTGTCGTTCAGATGGTTCATTGCAAGTACAAATAAATAATTGGATTGCTGCAATTTTGCTTCATTCTACCGTAATTCAATTTACAGCATCGCGTAAGTCATTAATTAATTGGCTGCAAAGATGTTGGGATAACTAATTACTTTTTACCTACCTGGTTTATACTGTACCGAAAAAGATAAACAATCTGGGAAAATTTTAGTTTAAGAATGAAGGTTTCCTGAGATATAAAAGGTAGGTAACAAGGTTTCCATTTACAAGAAAAATAGTCAGTTAAACTAAGCCGTGTTTCTTAATAAATATAGAGGTTGCTTGTTCTATGATGCTAACACCTCACAGCGATACAAAATTTATCAATTTTTTGAAAAAGGAACTATTACTTACTAGTTGTGATATTGCTGTGGCAATGCGGAAAAGCAGGTTAGATAAAGGACCGTTACCGATGCTGCTTTGGCAGTATGGTTTAGTAAATATAGAGCAGCTAGAAAAAATTTTTGATTGGTTGGAATCCCAAAATTAAAATATTTATAGTTTTTTATCGTGTATTTACCATCAAGCAGAAATTGCTAGAAAAAGTTTAGATTGCTAATTCATAAAAACATATTTTTTGGAAGCAAGTTATATTTATCTGCGATTTTACTGAGAAATATAAGTATTTTGATGAGTCAGCCAATCTCAGACTGTAACTACAGTCATTTTTGGTGGCATTAAAATTACAAATAGTTAGGAGGAAATACAGTTAGTCAAAGCAAGCCAACATTCTGATTATAGTCATATCAAATAGTAAACACAGATATATTCCAATATTAGTATCTTGTTTCTATTATATCAGTGAGCAAAAAACTCGTACCTATTAGTTTGTCCACCATTTATTCTATGGTTAATTTATGGAATTAATTTACTGTTTTCCAAATTGGCAACAAAATGCTGAGTTCTAATGTTACTCAAATAAAATTCAGAGATTCCTAGTAAATTAAAATTTTAGTTTATACCAAAATCTGGTTCTTTCTCATACAGAAAGATGGAATTTATTGAACAATAATTATCAAGGATGAATGTGGGATTACGAGAATTGTGAGAATTATAAGGATTATAAAAATTTAATAGCTTTATAACTATCTTTTCGTAATTCATAATTTATCATTCCGGATTCATTCCTTGCCAATGCCGTTTACTAATATTTACTCGAAGTTAAAACCGTAATTATTCAAGGGGTATTAAAACAATCCCTAGCAAGAGGTATTTTTTGGAGATGAATCAACCACCTGTCCTAATAAATGACACAACACTCCGCGACGGTGAACAAGCTGCGGGTGTCGCTTTTAATTTACAAGAAAAAGTTGCAATTGCGAAGTTTCTTGATGCTGTTGGAGTGCATGAAATAGAAGTCGGTATTCCAGCAATGGGTGAAGAAGAAACCCTCGCTATTAAAGCAATTGCTGACTTGAATTTACAAGCAAAACTTCTTGCTTGGAATCGGGCTGTAATTTCTGATATACAGGCTTCTATCGCTTGTGGACTAAAGCGCGTACATATTTGCATTCCTGTCTCTGGAGTTCAAATTAGTACTAAATTCCAGGGACAATGGCGCATTACCCTGCAACAGCTTCGAGATAGCGTTAACTTCGCTTTAGATAATGGACTCTGGGTTTCTGTTGGTGGAGAAGATGCTTCGAGGGCTGATAAAAATTTCCTACTGGATGTAGCCTCATTTGCTCAAGAATTAGGTGCTTCCAGATTTCGCTTTTGCGATACTGTGGGAATTCTTGACCCTTTCGCAACTTATCATCGAGTTGAACAGCTAGTCAAATCCCTATCAATTCCCGTAGAAATCCATACTCACAATGATTTTGGTTTAGCCACAGCTAATGCTCTCGCTGGTATCGAAGCAGGGTGTTTAACTGCGAATACCACAGTCAATGGCTTAGGAGAAAGGGCTGGGAATGCTGCTTTAGAAGAAGTAGTTATGGCTCTGAAGCGTATTTACGGTTTGGATATAGGAATTGATACTCCAAAATTGCTCGATTTATCTCGACTAGTAGCAGATGCGTCCCGCTGTAGCGTACCACCTTGGAAAGCTATAGTTGGTGAAAATACTTTTGCCCACGAATCTGGTATTCACGCTCATAGTGTATTGCAGAATCCTACAACTTACGAACCATTCAGCCCTGAAGAAGTCGGCTGGGAAAGACGTGTAGTAGTGGGTAAGCATTCTGGCAGACATGCGGTAACTCAAGTTTTGGAACAGCATGGAATCAAGCTCAACTCTGAGGAAACCAAATCTGTTTTAGAAGCAGTACGTCAAGAGTCAGTCAAGAAAAAGCGTAGCCTTACTACTGAAGAAGTATTGGGTTTAGTACAAAGCGGTAGATATTCCCATGCCATCAGATGAATTAGAACTTGATTTACCACCAGTTTACGACCTCGGGGATAAAGTCAGAATCATCAGTGAAATTAAAAACGACGGTACTTATCCTGGTAAAAAATTAGGAGAAGTTCTAATTGATGTCGGAGAAGTTGGATATGTCATCAGCATAGGTACATATTTACAGAGAGCCTATGTTTATGCAATTCGATTTATGGAAAGAGATATTGTAATTGGTTGTCGCAAACACGAATTAGAACTTATAGAAAGAGGGGATAAACATGAAAGTGATGCTACGTAAAAACGGTGCCGGTACTTTAGTAGTGTATGTTCCGAAAAAAGACTTAGAGGAAGAAGTTGTGAAACAAGCAGATGGCGAAGCTGGTAAAGTTTTGACTTTAGCAAACGGTTGGGAATTAGAATTTCCTGATATGCCAGATACACAAGATTTACCCAAAACTGTTGAAGCAAAACGACTCTCATAAAAGAAAATATTGTAGGGTGTGTTAGCGTAATTGGTAACGCACCATTATCAAGATTTTAGAGGGTCATAATAGAGCTAAATAATATTATTAAAGTAAATTTGGACGTGTAAAAATGTCCATACCACAAGAATTTTCTAATTTTCAATCTCGTAAATCCTAAAAAATATAAAATCCAAAATCTAAAATCGAAATGGTTGATAATTACCGGACTTTATCAGAATTTAATTTAAAAGGTGAATTTTTTGGTTTTGAAGGAAAGAATCTGGAAAAACCCAAATTTTTAAAACTAGTAACTCAAAATGGCGAAATCAAGTTGAAGCTTCCCAAAGTTTTACGAAAATCTGCGGCTTCATTTTTAAAAATAGGACAAAAAATAAATGTTTTTGGTGTCAATAAATTAAATTTACGTACTGGAAAAACGAAATTAAAAGTATACGGAATCAAGCCAATAGAAACTTGTCCTAAGCAAAGTAATTCTTCAAAAGTTAAACCAAAGATTCTTGTATGTCAAAAATCAGGTTGTCGTAAAAGAGGTAGCTTAAATGTGTTGCCAGAATTAGAAAAGATTTTACGAGAAAAAGGACTTTACGATAAAGTTGCTATCGAGCGCACCGGTTGTTTAAAATGTTGCAATTCGCCAAACTGTATATTGAAATTAGGTAAAAAAGAATATCGTAAGATTCAGCCAGAAGTTATTGCCAAAATGTTAGAAAAGCATTTAGGTTAATCTAAATTTTTCGATAAAAATAAATAACTAATGTAGAGACGTAGCACTGCTACGTCTCCCCACGTTTAAGAGAAAACAAACCAGTTAAATAAAATGAAATTGACATTGTATTTTAGTTCGTAGTTGCGTTTTCTCGAAGAGCAAGCGCAACTACAATCGGTTTTTTACCCCTGATAACTAATGTGGTGAAGTATTAGTATTTGCTGAAATTAATTCTGAAGGGTTCGTTTTTCTCGCAACTGTAAGGAGACGTAGCACTGCTACGTCTCTACATCAGTTATTTTTGATGGAACAGATTACTAGTTTTATTTAAATTATTAGATTATTGTTTGAAAATCTATATTTAATTATATATTACCTTTTAATTTAAGATTTTTTAGAATAATATGTACTAAATACTCATTTTGTTTAACATTATTAGCTACTAAAAAAATATCTAGCATCTGACTATAATCGCTTAGATTACAAAAATTGGTCATTTGAATATGAAACAGTTTTTTTATACGGTGATTATAGGCGTTTTTTATTGTATACTAGCTCAACCTAGCTTCGCTCAAAAAAATATTATCAAAAAACAGAATAATCCTGAAAAACAAGAAAATTTAGTCACAAAAAAAACTGACAAATCAAGCTCATATACTTCTCAATTACCCTTATATTGGACTGTAATTTCCGAACAAGAAATCCAAGAGTTTATTCTCAATTATCTTGGAGATATCGCCAAAAAAATCGCTAAATATGGCTATTCTCCAAAGTACGAGCGGGGTAATGAATTAAGTAACTACATTGTTATGCAGGGATTGAAAGACCCCAGATTTCTTGTCCCTCTAGACAGAGTAGCTTTTTATATCGATGATATTCCAGTAGACTACAATAACTTCTTAATTCTCTCTTCTGCTGAGTTGGACAGAATACAAGTACTGGGAATCCCTCAAAGTAGTCTAGTTGGCAAAAATAGTTCTGGGGGTATAGTTAACGCTATCCCTCGTCAAGCAAGTTCGGAACCAGAGGTCATACTTGGAACAAGCTATGGTAAGTATAATAGCCGCGAACTACAATTTTCTCTCAACGATGCTTTGGTTAAAGATAAATTAGCTCTGCGAATTGCTGGAGTTTATCAAGGTAGAAACGGATTTTTTGAAAACACTGCTACAGATGAAAAAATAGGTGATAGAGCGCGATTTGCAGCAAGAGGACAACTTTTGTGGACACCTACATCAGACTGGACAATATCTTTCAATAGCTACAACACCTTGATAAATGATGGTCATCCGAATTTCAACAAACTTAATCCTGACGAACCATTTAAGGTTGATTTAGAGACACCGGGCTACAATCATTACAATACAAATACTCAAGCTCTGAAAGTTGGTTACAAAGGTAAAGGATTTCGAGCAACGTCAATTACAGCACGTCGTTTCAGCCAGCAAGAATTTCTATTTCCCGGAACCACGGGAGCGACACAGACTATTGATGATTTGACACTAAAATCATGGACGCAGGAATTACGCTTCCAATCTCCCGAAACTGCTAAGAATTTTCAATGGTTGTTAGGTGCTTATTACGAATCTCAGAATTATATCGTTGATAATGCTCAAGTTGATATTCCAGGATTACCCAAAGTCCGACGTTTCGGAGACGATTATCGACAAACCTCTGCGGTATTTGGACAGGTCGATTACAATCCTATCGAACCATTAACCCTATCTGCTGGTTTAAGATACGAATCTAGCAATTCATCTTTAGATAGTACTTATGACATAGTAAATCCCGACGGTAGTTTAACTCCAATTCGTCCTGATGTTGAAGATGCAAAAGTCAGCGATGAGGAATTGATTCCCAGCTTCGGTTTGAAATATCAATTTAGTCCCAACATCATAGGATACGCTAATATTTCCAAAGGTTATAGACCGGGTGGATTGAATTACGGAGCAGACACTGAAGATACACTACTATTTGATGAAGAGAAAAGCTGGAATTATGTAGTAGGTTTGCAGTCAGTTTGGTTAAATGGTTATTTAATTGCTGGGTTATCTTTTTTTCATAAAGATATCGATGATTATCAAGTTTTGCAGTTTGATGAAAATGGAGTATTAGGTGATATTAATAATATCGATTTAAAAGCAACTGGAGTTCAATTTCAGCTAATAGCAAAACCAGCACCAGGACTTGATTTAATTGCATCCGCTGGTTATACAAATAGTAAATACAAAAATTATATAAATACCGAAACTGGTATTGATTTGAGCGATAATCAAGTTCCTTTTCTACCGCAATTTACCTATAATTTAGCCGCTCAATATCGAAGTTCGGGAGGTCTATACGCACGTGCAGAATTGCGCGGTTATGGTCTAACTTATTTTGATGATGATAATACAATCAAGCAAGAACCATATGCTGTAGTAAATGCTCGTATAGGTTATGAAGCTGAAAAATACGGGATTTATTTATATGCAAATAACTTATTTGATACTCGCTATCTGACTTCGGGTTATTTATTCCCCGTACCTGACGGAACCGCAGAATTTGGCGACCCGGTGATATATGGTGTACAGTTTAAAGCCACATTCTAATTTTCTGATTGTTGATAGAGGTTTGTCCCTGTCAGAAATTGGTGTAATGTTAGGAATTGTCAGCTATAGCGCTCGTATTATTAGTGCTTT
>JBCBHT010000131.1:0-19834 GCA_038525335.1 Cyanobacteria bacterium J06621_15
CTAAAGTTTACTTAACTCATAGCAAACAACGCATTTACACATTTTCCTATCTAGGAGCTTGGCTTACCAAAACTTGGTATATGCCCTTTTTTAATGCTGAAATTTACTTGGGCTTTGATGGAAGACACATTATCAATCGCCCGACTGAGTTTGCTTTGCTTTGCTTGTGCCTTATCTATTAAGTTATCACCTTTACAGAATAATGAAACCCCTTATTAACCGAAGTTTACGAGTCTTTAATTTCCGTAACAATTGATGAATTGGGAATTGGTAATTGGTAGCTAACAATCCAAAATCCAAAATCCAAAATCCAAAATAAAGATTTGACCTTAATAAATCTTAATCGCAAAGTCTGGTAAACCGCTTTACCAGACTTTAGATTTTTATGGGCGGTTTTTCATCGCAAATCTTCTACCAGAAAGGAAATAGCTTTGCTTGTTTGCAGTTATCATATTGGGTTACTACACGATTTAATTTCGTATCTAACCCAATCTATAAATTACCAATTCCCTAAGACCTAAATACTCGCAACTGAACCACCATCAACCCGATAATTAGAACCATTAACAAAGCTCGCTTGCTGCGAACACAAAAACGCAATCACAGCAGCAACTTCTTGTGCTTTTCCACGACGTTGAAGTTCGAGGTGGGGACGGTCTTTTTTCAAAAATTGAGAAATCGCTTCTTCAAAACTAATTCCTTTTTCTTTTGCTTGTTGCTTCATCATCGCGTCTGTCATGGGAGTTGCGATAAATGCAGGAGAAACTGAATTTATCAAAACACCATCTTTTGCGTATGCTTTTGATAATCCCTTAGCTAAGTTGAGTACTCCAGCTTTTGCAGCACAGTATGGTAGTTCGTTTATATAAGGTTGTAAAGCATCTTCGGAACTAACTAAAACTACTCTTCCCCAACCGGATTTCCGCATTGATGGAATGAAAGCACGACAAACTCGTACTGCTGACATTAAATCAACTTCGATTGTGTTGTGCCATTCTTCATCAGTTATTTCGAGAAAATCCCCGGTTGCTCCAGTGATTCCGGCTGCGTTAACTAAAATATCAACTTGTCCAAAACGCTGTAATATCTGACTTTTAGCATTTTCTACTTGAGCAAGTTCTCTTAAATCGGCTTGAACATACATTACCTCACCAATTTTCCCAACTTCTTGTGCAGCTTGCTTTAATTTCTCATCAGTTTTATCAATTAAAGCAACTTTCACACCTTCGGTAATTAGCAATTTTGCAGTAGCAATACCAATACCAGAATCACCACCAGTGACGACAGCAATTTTATCTTTAATATTAAAATCCATAATTACATTGAACAGTGAACAGTTAACAGTGAGCAGTAAACAGTTAATTTACGATTAGATAAGCCAGTATAAATAAACCGGGGCTACATACAAGAACGTTAATTGTCCCCAAAGTCTTGCTCCTACTGCTAATTACAACTTTTAAACCGACCCACTTATTAACTAATGACTGTTTGAAGTTTATTTCACGATTTTGATATTTTTATCGCTCTGGGGTTTTATTTTTTTAATGGTAGGGAAGATGGATTTACATAACTTTTGGTGGTTGAATTTTGACCTTCATTAGGGTTTTCATTCAGGTCTTTCCTATTTTAGGCTGGTTCAAGATATAAGGTCTGTTTAATAGTGTTTCCAGTCGATTTAATGTTTTTTCGTTAAGTTTTTGATTAATTGTGTCTAAATTTAATTCTTCGTTTAGATAATTTAATGTTTCCTCGATTAATTTTTTTTCTAGTTCTTCTAATGATTCTATATTTAATTTTTTTTTCAGTTGATTAAATCTTTCCCTATTGAAGACTTCTTTAATTTGATTTAATTTTATAATATTCAATTTTTGCTTTAATTGGTTTAATGCTGTAAAATTCCATTTTTCTATTTCTAATATTTCGTCAATCTGGTGTAATGCGTTTTTATCAAATTGTTCATTGAGTTTACTTAATTTGTCTTCCTTTAATATTTTTTTTAATTCATCTAATATTTCTTTAACTTGAAAATGTATCGCTATAAATTTAATTTGTTTCGCAATTTTCAGAATCGGCGGATAGTAATCTTCGCAAGGTTGTCTCAGTTCTGGGACTATGGAACATTGCACGTAATACCACGCAAACGTAGTCACTTCTTCAAACGTCATCACACCAGTAAAAACTGAACAAGCAAAACTATCCAAAAAACTAAATAGCTTATAAATATCATTCAAATTTTCTGTATATCCAGTTGTCGAATCCTCGTATCCTAGAATTTTTTTTAAATCGCACTCTCCTGCATCTTGAGATATTATTATATTTGCTGCATTAGACATGTATTTATCACTAGTAAACCACTTCTTTTGCTCAAAAATAAATGTAGTTCTGCGCCATTTCAGTTCTTCCCGACGTTGTTGAGTCGCTTCTGCGTCAGTCTTTTGCTGTTTTGATTGGCTTATCAACCATGTAACAAAACCTGCTGCCAATCCAAGCATGATTGATACATTGCTCCAATTTATATCATCAACGAAAGATTGCAATTTTAAAAAATCAGAATTCTTGGATTGAGCCAGTATAACTGCCACAGTTTTATTATTCATTTCAAGTATTCTTTTGTTTAAGCTTTAAGTAATGGGTGTAACGCGATTTTGCAAGACTTAATTTTGATTGTCAGTTATCGTTATGAATTATCAATAATTTAGACCAAAGCTTGCTTTCCATCGTAATTTTACATATGAATTGAAAATATATGAGTATATGGATATACTCAATTAAAAGCGACTTTTTAAGCTTTACTTCCAGTTTTAACGTAACGAAACAGCTATCAGCAAGAAGTTGTAGCGTATGTGACGCTGAAAACAATTTGTAAGTGTTTATAATTCTTGTAGCGTCACCAGGTAATTTTTTAAGGTTTGAAGTTTATTTCAAAGATTTTGATATTTTAATCGCTCTAGGATTTTATTTTTGTGGTGCAAGAAAATGAGGATTTACATCACTTTTGATGGTTGAATTTTTACCGTTATTGAGATTTTGATGAATTTATATTTTTGATTTTTGCTGAATAAAGTTACTCGAAACAACACATCCAAACACAAAACAAAATGCTATAGCACTCATCAAAGCTGCAAACTGTGGTGAAATTGCTTGGGGTTTACCAAATATCGAACCAAAAATACTCATTGCTAACCCAACACCACCAAAATACATCCCTATACCCAATCCTCCTCTATCAGGAGGAACCATTTGTAAAGCAAAGGGAATTGTACCGTTCAAAATGAAACTACTGCTAACTGCTAAAGGAGCTAGAAGCAGCATATTCGCACCAATTAAAGGTAGCACTAACATCAACAAAACAACTATACCCGTACCACCAAGCATGGCTTTAAGATTACCAACTTTCTTGGCAATCAAACCAGCAGGTAAAGCCGCAAAAGCTGCTAAAAGCCCAAATGCAACCATTTGTAACTGAATATTATCGCTATTTAACTGAAGTTTGAGAAATTTACTGACTCCATCAAGCAAAGTCCGATAACCCCAAGCAAAACTACCACCTAAAACAAAAATTGACCCCAATCCTAGAAAAGATATTGGTAAAGGTGATTCTGCTTGATGTTTATCAACTGGTTCATCAGATACAACTTGTGGAGGATGGATAAATCTTAAAACTGTTGCTGACCCTAACAGTACAAAAGAGCCAAAAGCAAATGTAATAACCGGCCCGAAACTCAGCAGTAAATCATTAGCAGCGATTCTAAATGAACCAATTACTCCACCAATCAAAGTGAGTACGCTGACAGCCATTGGTAAACTTTTTGGCATTGCATATCGTCCCAGCAGAGACAGCACCGGACTGCGAAATACAGTCATTGCCAAAGCCCAAGCGACTAATAATGGTGGCAAAATAAATTTGAATACTGTTGTCGGTGGAACAAAGGTAACAACGGATGGAATCGCAATAAACAAAGCTGAAGAAAGCAAAACCCCAAACATAATAAAAGGAAATCGACTTGCAACCCAACGTTGTTTATTATCGGAAAGCGAACCCATCAAAGGTTCCATAAATACAGCTAAAGCGTTTTCTAAAATTAGCAAGCTGATAGCCAAAGATTTAGAAAAACCGAATTGCACCAATAGTTTAGGTAAATAAAAATTGTAAATTACCCAGCTAAGAGTAATTGCACCCTGCACCATTGCCAAACCACAAACCTGAAGCCATAATACTTGTTTACTGTTAGCCATATTTATATATATGATTGCAGCTTACAAAGTCTGTTTTAACACCCTCTCAAAATTTCTACGCTCTTTTTAAATATTTCTCTGTATTTATCTTTAATTTCTCCAGACATATAAAATAAATAGGAATACACTCAAGCAATCCCCGAAGAACATCAAAATTTTGTCAATGAATTTTTCTCAACAGCCAAATCTACATATTACCCGACGTAAACTTTTACAATTATCGAGTTTCTCAAGCATTAGTTTACTTTTAGGTGGCTGCGGTACTCCTTTATTAGAAGATTTAGTCGGTACTCTTTCCGAGCCATTAAATCAAAATTTTCAATCTTTAATATTAAAACCTCAAACACCAGTACCAGAATTTTCTGTTAACGAAATAGAACGGTCAGCTTTAATAGTAAATTCATATAGAAGCACACCAATTATTAATCAAGACAAATTTCGTTTAATTATTGATGGTGAAGTAGAAAATCCAATTAGTTTAAGCATGGAAGATATTAAAAATTTACCTTTAACTTCCATGATTATTCGTCACGTTTGTGTCGAAGGATGGGCTGCAATCGTTCAATGGGGTGGCATTCGATTGCAAGAACTTGTAGCTTTAGCTCAACCAAAACCAAACGTTAAATACGCCTATTTCAAATCCGCAGATGGCTATTATTCAAGTTGGGATATCGCTTCAACTTTACATCCACAAACTTTATTAGCTTATCAGAAAAACGGCGAACCTTTACCAGTTGATAACGGTGCCCCTTTACGTTTAGCTTCCCCAATTAAACTAGGCTATAAACAAAGTAAGTGGGTTACAAGAGTGACTTTAACTAGTCGTTTATCTAGATTTCAAGGTTATTGGGAAGACCAAGGTTATGAATGGTTTGCAGGGTTGTGACAGTTATCAGTTAACAGTGAACAGTGAACAGTTATCAGTTAGGGGTGAATACTTATTTATATTGAAAAAACAGATAGTTATTAGTGAGAGCGAGACGCTTCCTAGAAAAAATTAAGTTGTTGTTGAAACTTCAAAGCATTTTTAATTGAATTTCAATCATGAAAAACTAAATTAATTATGTAAATCAATTTTAATATAAATCGAAAAGACATTATTTAAATTTTTTTGAATAAAAATCAATCATTTTTCAGAAATTGTTCCGTCAATGTAGTACTATTCCGATATGGGATTATCAGGTCATGGACAATGATTGGGACTACAGAAGCAGCAGAATTATTAGAAATTTCGGCTCGTAGATTGAGACGTTTATTGGCTGAGGATAGAGTTATCGGAGCCTTCAAAGCAGGTCGCAACTGGGTAATTCCGGTTATAGAAGGTTTACCGAAAATAAAAGCAGCTTCTCGCGGACCAAAATCAATTTGGAAGAAGCTTCAAACCCCCGCTAAAAGCATTGTTCACATAAATCGTCAAGTAATAGGCAAGAAAGTTGACGACAAATATATCCCCCCTATAAGCGTCAAATATAGAGGCGAAAATATCTATTGTCTTAAAGTAGAAATTCCCGGACCCTGTACTTTGGTTTATCAACCGGAAAGTCCTTTACCAGGCTCTAAAGCGACAGCTTGGATTGAAAGTTTTATTCAACCCGTAGCTAAGCATGGATGTTCTTTTGAAGAAGTTAAACAACAACTGAAAAAGTTAAATCCAAAATCTGACTATGTATTGACGTAACGAAAAGAAATACAGCCTGATATTACGACAAAGATTCTATAGCTAAATCCAGGAATCGAGATTTGAATTTTTCTTGGTTAGTGCATGTTACTTCCCAACCTTCTTTATCTAGTAGCACGTGACCTTTATCTGTTAGGACTGACAAACAGTCGCCAAGTAACTCACTCAGGATTACTTTTACTCCCCCCTTATCCAAATATTTAAACAGCCTTTCTTCTTCAAACCTTAGATAGGTTTCAAAGTCTTCGCTCAACTGTTTTGGAGTTACGTGGTTCGGTTCCGCTGGCTTGATTTTTTCAATTCTTGATGTTAAAACTCCTTTACTCGGCGATACATTTTCTCGCGTTTGCTCCAGTTTCGCTATCTTCTCCTCGGCTTCCAGTACTTGAATTACATATCTTTTTTTGAGAATCGATTTTTCGATTAATTTGATTAAATTTTTGATTCTTCCAGCTAAGATACTGATTTTTTTCGCTATTTTTGGTAATTTATAGAAAATCATAAAATCAAGTTCTTGGTTTGATTTGGTATCACAAAAACGTCGCTGTGCTAATTGTGGCGTTTTTTTGTTGGCGAAAATTGCCTGTAAGTATTAAATTTTCAAGTTTTTAGTGAATTCGGCAGACGGCTGCCGAATTGATTTTTGCTATCTCATAAATTAGTATAGCGTCATGCGTATATTAGTACAATACCAATATAAATCAAAAACCCGCCAACTAAGAGGCGGGTTCTTCTTTGGAGACTGCATTGATTACTTGTTCTTTTATTTGCCTAAGAGACCTATTTTCTTCTCTTAGGCGGCTAATTCCCCCAAGCTTTGCTCCAACTTCTCCTCAACTACCTTCTCTAGTCTCGAAAGCCTTGAATCAAGGGTTTCTTCACCATCAATACCAAGGTAGCTATCTATAAAAGACATTACCACTTCAGTGCTATTTTTACCTTCCTTTCTAGCTTTTCGGCTAAGCGCTTCTCTTTTCTCTTGGTCAATCCTAATAGTTAACCTGGCTTTTTCCACCATAGGTACTCCTCTTGAAACAAACTTCGCGTACTAACAAATATAGCACTAGCCAACGAATCTACAAGGATTATAGACATTTCCTGTACTAACTAGTTGATATTTGTGCTAATAGCGTACTAACCTGTAGATATTCAAAATTTTATCCTGAGTTACTATGGTTGAAATTCAAACAAATCAACCTAACGAAATTAGAACAAATTTACTATACCGATGCCGGAAGATAGTACTTTTGAATCAATTTTAATTTCTCTAGGATTAAAACCAAAAAAAGGCGATCGCCATTGTTTTAGAAGCTGGGTTGAAATCAATTTAAACATCGCAACTCCTAACCGTTTCTTCTGATAAATTCGCCATTATTTTGGAAACTGGGTTTAAACTTACATCTTGCACCATTATCGTTAACCCTAAATACCCGCCTCGGAATCAATTCCGAGGCTAATACACAAAGTACGTTAAAACGCACTAAAAGTCTTGCTCAGTCTGTCGCAATCAGACTTTGTGTTTGAGTCTTGGAATTTATTCCAAGGTGGTTGTTGAGAATAGTGCTGTTCGGTCAGTTGAAATCAACTTCAATCCCTACCAGAAATTCAAACCGACCCAATGGTAAAAATAAAAATCCCCCAGTATCGCTACCGGGGGAAAAGGAAGTATTACCATTTCGTACAAAGTTTGCTTAAGTATATTCTCTACATATTCCATCGCTCTATTTGTACTCCTTCTTTCCCAGAACGGGCTGAATACCCGTTCGCTGGAAATATAGAAGTTTCTATTTTTACAATGGAATCGTATCAGTATGTTAACACCAAAATATACTTTGGTATAACTTTTAGCTGACATTAGCAAACTCTAGTTCGGATTTTTCCGATTTCATGACTTTGACTTGTCCGTCGTCGTCAACGTCTATAACTGCTGTATCACCTTGTTTAATCTGACCTGAGAGCATTGCTTCTGCTAATGAATCTTCAAGTAGGTTCATTATTGCTCTACGTAATGGTCTAGCACCGTAGCTGGGGTCATATCCTTCTTGCACTACTAACTCTTTGAAGCTTTCGCTGATTTGCAAGGTGATTTCTTTCTCAACTAAACGGGTACTAATTTCTTTGAGCAAGATTTCGGCAATTTCCTTGATTTCGTCTTTCTGAAGCTGGGTAAAGACAATGATTTCGTCAAGACGGTTGAGGAACTCGGGACGGAAGTAGTTTTTGAGTTCTTCGTTAACCAAGGTTTTGATGCGGTTGTAGTTTGCTTCTGCTTCGTCTTCTACATTGAAGCCTAAACCACCACCACCTTTTTCAATGACTCTGGAGCCAATATTGGAGGTCAAGATAATTAAGGTATTCTTGAAGTCTACTTTCCGACCTTTTGCATCGGTAAGATGACCGTCATCCAACATTTGCAGCAACATATTAAATATGTCGGGGTGTGCTTTTTCGATTTCATCGAATAGCAATACCGTATAAGGCTTGCGACGCACAGCTTCTGTCAATTGTCCGCCTTCATCGTATCCCACAAACCCTGGAGGTGAACCGATTAATTTACTAACGGTATGACGCTCCATGAATTCGGACATATCTAAGCGAATCATGTTTTCTTCGGAACCGAAGAAGTAGGAAGCCAAAGATTTAGCTAATTCTGTTTTACCAACTCCTGTCGGACCGGAGAAAATAAAGCTAGCAATTGGACGGTTAGGATTTTTCAAACCGACCCGAGCGCGACGAATTGCTTTTGCAACTGCTGTAACCGCTTGTTCTTGTCCGATAAGTCTTTGGTGAAGAGTATCTTCTAAATGCAGCAATACCTCAGATTCGGATTCGGTCAACTTATTGACAGGTACTCCAGTCCAAGAAGCTACGATTTGAGCAATATCTTCTTCGTCAACTACAGCTCTTTGAATCTGTTCCCCAGATTCTGTATCTTTAAGCTGGACTTCTAACCCCATTTCTTTGTCGCGGAGTTCGGAAGCTTTATCAAAATCCTGTAGCTTAACTGCTTCGTTTTTCTCTTTAGCAACAGCAGTGATTTGACGCTTTAAATCGCGGTCGCTAGAAGCCATAGAATGACGCAAACGCACGCGAGAACCAGCTTCATCAATCAAATCGATAGCTTTATCTGGTAAAAAGCGGTCTTGGATATATCTATCAGAAAGCTGAGCGGCTGCTACTAATGCTTCGTCAGATATTGTTAAATTGTGATGCTGCTCGTAAGCACCGCGCAAACCTTGTAAAATTTCAATCGTTTCATCAACTGAAGGTTCGCCAATTTTGATTGGCTGGAAACGACGTTCCAAAGCTGCATCGCGCTCGATGTGCTTGCGGTACTCATCAAGAGTGGTAGCTCCAATACATTGAAGTTCGCCCCTTGCTAATGCTGGCTTGAGAATATTAGCAGCATCCATACCACCTTCCATGCCACCCGCACCAACTAAAGTGTGGATTTCATCTATCACTAGGACGATATTTCCAGCAGAGCGGATTTCTTCCATGATTTTTTTGAGACGTTCTTCAAAATCACCACGGAAACGAGTACCAGCTACCACCAAGCCCATATCAAGACTGATAACCTGCTTTTCCTGCAAGACATCCGGTACGTCATTATTAAAAATTCTTTGAGCCAAACCTTCAGCAATGGCAGTTTTACCAACACCAGGTTCGCCAATTAAAACGGGGTTGTTTTTGGTGCGTCTTCCTAGAACTTGAACGGTACGCTCAATTTCCTTTTCGCGACCAACTACAGGGTCTAACTTGCCCTCAGCCGCTAACTTAGTTAAATTTCTACCAAATTCTTCTAAAGTTGCCATTTGGTTACGTCTAGTGCTACCACCGCCAACACCAGCACCAACAGATGCGACTTCACCCAAACGGCGGATAACAGCGGTACGAAGCTGCTTTAAATCAACATCTAAATTTTGCAGTACCTTAGCAGCAACACCTTCACCAGCTTCTGTCAAGCCGAGAAGCAAATGTTCCGTACCAATATAATTATGTCCAAGAGAACGAGCTTCCTTAAAAGACTGCTCAAATAGAGTTTTAACTTTAGGAGTAAAAGGAATTTCTGGTGGAACAAAACCAGAACCTCTACCAATAATTTTTTCGACTTCGCGGCGTGCATCTCTAAGAGTCACACCCATATCCGTCAGCACCTTAGCAGCAACACCTGTGTCTTCTCCCAGCAATCCCAAGAGAATCTGTTCCGTGCCTACAAAATTGTGTCCCAGGCGACGTGCCTCCTCCTGGGCGAGCATAACTACTTTAATTGCTTCGGAAGTAAAGTGTTCAAACATAATGGGTTCTTGCTCCCTCGCTGAACGGTTAGCAGTGAAATCAAATTCACTTTTTTTCTGAACATTTGTCTACTTTTCTTAAGGATAATGTATCTTTATTTCCGATGCATCGGCAGTAGGGAGAGCCGTAAGGTATTGGGTGTAGTAGCCGAATTGGGAATTTGGGTAATGGGTAATGGGGAATAGTTAGGAGTTAAGAGTTAGGAGTTAGGAGTTAGGAGTTATGAGTAAAGAGTAGCGAGTAGCGAGTAGGAAGTAGGAATAACTGTTTTTCCAATCCCCAACTACCAATTACCAATTACCAATCCCCAATGCCCAAATCCCAATCCCCAATCCCCAATTTAAATCCCAATCGCTTTGTTAAATCTCATCATTTCAAAGCTTCTGTCACCATATAGTGATTCTATTTGTTGGTGACAGCATTCAATGGCAAAATCGTTTAGTTCTTCGGGTTCGATATCAAATAAATCTTTAAATACTTCTGGCTCTACACGACAAAAGCGCGGACGGTCGGCGTAAATCCTGCATTCTCTGCTCTCATGGTCATAATTTACGCACCATCCGTCGGAACCGACCATACTAAGATACTTATCTAATTCCTCTGGTGTCAAATATTCTTCTATCTCCGGACGCTCTGCTGGGTCAAGATAACAGCAGGCTCCACATCGCTTTACACATTGCCAGGTTGCCATTATTCAGATAATTGGTTAGGTATTAAAAATTATCTTCACTTCATTTAACTATAAGGCTTTGAAACTGATTGCTGATTGCCTTTTATCTTAAAATCGATTGTCTTTTTTGCGTTTTTTATATCTTTTTCTATAATTTTGTTAAGTAAATTAAAATTTGGTGGTAAATCCCGGATATGATCTATATCCAGGAAAGTATTTTCTTTTATTCATTTTTGTTAGGCAACTGGGAGGATAATATGGAAGCTTTAGCCAATATAAATTGGGAAGTTATTTTGCAGCTAGCATCTGTAGGACTAATTGTATTAGCTGGACCTGCGGTAATTTTCGTGTTAGCGTTTCGCGGTGGCGATATGTAATGCTTCTGAATGGGAGTTATGGGTTCTACTCTTAACTCCTTTGTAATTGTCATTCGATTTTAGATTTATGATTATGTCCTTGCGGACACGCTAACGCTAATGGATTTTGGATTGTTGTTTTCAGCGGAAAACTAATGCGGGAATAGACTTCAAATTTCAAAAATTCAAGATTAATAGATATAAGGATTTTAATCTAAAATTCAAAATCTAAAATCCAAAATTTTATAACTCCTAACTGTTCACTGATAACTGTTCACTGTTTAAGGGCTTTCAAAGCAGCTTGAATAATTTGATAATAAGGAGGTTGATATATATCAATCTTCTGAGCTTGTTCGCGATTGATTCCTAATAAACCAATATCGTTTCCTGGTTGAACTGCTAAAATTTTGTCTTCAGGACTTTTAATTCTTAATTCTGCTGAATAATCATTTTGATAAATGCCGCAGATGTACTGACGATGATTGTATTCAAATGTGGCTTTTACTGGCTTATCTGTATAAGTAAATGAAAACTGAGAATTAGCTGCAAGCCTTACCCCTAATACTTCTAACTCGATGGAAGTGTTGCCGTTAAAGTTGTTTTCTTTAAGTTTGTAGGCAATATCTAATTTTCTTGGTGACTTGGGTAAGGGAAAATAATCGCGCCATCGCCAAGCTATTCCTTTAATTTTATACTGTTGACCATCAATCATTTGAGCAACCGTTAATTTAATATGACCTTTTCCCACGATTTGCTGTTCGACTACTTGAACGTTGGGAGTCCAAAAAACTGGATTCGGGTTGTCTATTCCACAAGGTTCTAAAGCATTTAGCTGTTGATAAAGTTCTCGATTGACTTGATTGAGATTAGCTAAAGCATCAATTTTGAGTAGAGGTTTGAGATGTTTGAGTTCGAGACATTGATTTGCAAAATCGCTCAAATGCTCGCGGAATAATTCAAGATTCTCTGCTGGTAAAGAAAATCCCCCCGCTGCTTTATGTCCCCCATATTTACCCAGGTAATCGTCGCAATATTGTAAAGCATCAAAAATATTAAATTCGGGAATACCTCTAGCAGAACCGCGAATGTGATTGTCATCTTCATAGGTACCGATAAACACCGGAACTCCGTAACGTTCCACCAAACGAGAAGCTACAATTCCAATCACTCCATGATGCCAATCTGGTTGAACAACAACTAATACTCTATCTTCTTTTAAATCAGCAATATATTCGGCTTCTACAACTTCAATAGCTTTTTTTTCAATTTCTTCACACATCTCTCGACGACGTGCGTTAGTAGCTTCGCACTGCATTGCTCGTTCGAGCGCTATTCCTACATCATCAGTGGTAAGTAATTCTATAATAATTTGCGGGTCGCCAATTCTACCAATAGCATTAATTCGCGGTCCCAAACGAAAACCGATATCGTCAGGCTTAAGGGATTTTGGATTTTGGATTTTAGATTTTGGATTTTTGGCTATTGATGTATTAACTAACTCTTTAGTAGTAGCTTCTTGCGCTTTTCCTGCTCCCTGACTTCCTAAAGCTTGAACTCCAGCCATTTGAATTAATGCTTGTATTCCTGCTAGTTGGGATTTGGGTAATAACCGTAAACCACGCTTGACCCAGGTACGGTTAACCCCCACTAACGGGGCTAAATCTGCAATTGTTCCTAAAGCAAATAGTTCTAACATCGTATCGGATATCTCTTGACTTCGACCCAATTTTTCTGCTAGAGACATCGCTAAAATATAAGCTACCCCAACACCTGCAACACCACGATAAACGCTATATTCTGGTAATAATTTCGGATTTAAAATTGCGTCTGCGGGTGGTAATTTTTGAGGAATATCGTGATGGTCTGTAATAATTGTTTTTAATCCTAATTCCTTGGCTCTAACTATGGGGTCAAATGCGGAGATACCATTATCTACAGTCAGAATAATTCTTACACCTTCATCATGAAACTCTTCAATTATTCGCTTGTTAATCCCGTAACCTTCATGCATCCGACTGGGAATAGCATAATCAACATCAGCACCAAAAGTCCGTAAACTCCTCAACAGCAAAGCGGTGCTAGTCATCCCATCAGCATCGTAATCACCACAAATAGCAATTTTTTCCTGAGTATTAATTGCATTTTGTAGCAACTCAACACTCATTGCTAAATCTGGAAATTCATCTAAGGGTTCTGGTAAATCTAAAGATTGTGGATTTAAAAATATTTCAGCGGTATCTGGTAAATCAAAGCCGCGATTTATCAACAATTGGCAAATTAAAGGTGACATGTCAGTCACCTCTGATAATTTTTGGGCTAATTCAATTTTTTGAGGATAGATTTGCCAGCGTTGTAATGGTAAACGTTGTTGATGGAAAGATTCCGGTTTAATTTCGTCTAGCATTTTAAGAGTTAGGAGTTGAAAGTTAGAAGTTAAGAGTTAGGAATTAGGAGTGATAATAAAGATAATTATTTCTATTAACCTATGAATATGACACGGGTTTCAAGACTGGTTTAAGACATTTTGATTTAAGTTCAAGTAAATAACAGCATTTTCAGCCTAAAGTATATTATCTCCAAAGAATTAAAATAAATTAAAAGTTAAAAATTACAATCAAAATTTATGTTTTTGTAACAAAAAACCCGGTTTATATAGCATTCCTAAATCATTTGTGAGATTTTAGAAACCCGGTTTTTTGAAAAAACCGGGTTTCTGGCACTTGCTTTTCTCACTATCTAAAAATAAACCGGGTTTATAAAATTTTTACTAAATAAAGGTTTGTAGTAAGGACTTTAGTCCTTAATTGCTAGGGAACAAGATACTCCCATTAAAAAAATAAACTCCTAACTCCTAACTCTTAACTCCTAACTTTCTCAAAGCACCTTTACGCGACCATCATCACGGACATAAATACCTCTATCCCCTCCAATGCGCCATTCAGGACGTAATTCAACTTGTAAGGTTCCAAAGTTGGGTTTGTAAAGATTTGCTTTTAAAGATAATCCGTTTTCGTTCCAGAACATCACGGATATATTTGGCTGGGTTCCATCTCCTTGTTCTAATCGTAGTTTCTGTCCCGGTCGTAGAGCTATTGGTTTGGTACCCTGTGCTTTTTCGACATAAACGAAGTTTGGTGTCTTGTTTGTAACTTCGACTCGGATATATCTACCGGGTGTAAATTGAAGTGGTTTTGTTCCGCATCGGGAAGCACAGGTTCCCGCGATAGTAGGGTGAGTATTTTGGTTAAATCCTAATAGTAAGGAAGTTGTTATTAAAGTTGCAGATAATAATTTTGACATAACGAAGTTAACCACAGAAATCAGATAACGGTAAATTTGAATACTCAAGGCTAACATCGCAAGAATCAAATTGGGTAGAGATATTACACGGAATCCTATTTTTTATTCTTTGAATTTATTTGATTTAATTTAAATGAATTTACAGTTTCGCTTACAAAAAATCAAATATAACCAATATATGGCTTGAAAATTTGCAAATTTAATCAGTTTTTTTATATTCAAGGGTTATTATCGGCAAAAAAATATTTATTATTCGGTATCAGATAAACAAGCAAAAAATAATTATATTTGTTGTGTTGATGTTAATAATAGTTGTAAATACTTGCTAAATAAAGATTTAAGGCAATTTCATATCTTTACCTGTTTAAGTAGATAAATTAAGATAATTCATAAATTTTATACACTGTTATACAAAAAATCATATATCTGATTATGTTATTTTTTCTATACTTATCTGAAGTTTAAGGAATTACTCAACCTTTCGTTAAATGCGATAAATCTTATAAATATATTTTTCTACTTAGTCAAAGCTAAGAATATTTAAGTTTGGTGACTTTTAATATTTCGGTTTTTTATATTTTCAAAACATGAGGCAGCTAAGGTGTAAAATATATACTTTATATTCGTAATAAAAATATGTGCGGTATTACTGGCATTTGGGGTCAAACTAATCCAATCTTAGTAAAAAGCATGATGGATAGCATCGCTCACCGGGGTCCTGATGCTGAAGGAATGTATTCTCCTGCAAACAAATCTGGAAATTTGGGGCACCGACGTTTGAGTATTATGGACCCTAAAGGTGGTGACCAACCAATTTACGGGAAAATTCCAACTCGTGCAATTATCGCGAATGGTGAAATTTATAATTTTCCTCAATTACGTTCGAGTTTACAACAGCAAAGCAATTTTCAAACTAGTAGTGATAGCGAAGCAATTCTCAGACTTTACGAAGATAGGGGAATTTCCGCAATAGAGGAACTAGATGGAATGTATGCTTTTGCTATAGCTGATGGAGAAAAGCTATTTGTAGCTCGCGACCCACTGGGTATAAAACCTTTGTACTATGGAGAAATCGAGGGAGCTTGGGTGTTCGCTTCAGAATTAAAAGCGATTTCTCAACACTGCAAAAATGTGCGTGAGTTTCCTCCTGGTAGTTTTTATCATTCGGATAAAGGCTTTTCAACTTTTTATAGCGTTCCCGATTTATATCCCGATAGTGATATCAATGTTGAAGAATTAATCAAAAGAGTACGTCAAACTGTTGAAGAATCTGTAATTAAGCGTTTGATGAGCGATGTTCCTTTGGGTGCTTTCCTTTCTGGAGGACTTGATAGCAGTATTATCGCAGCAGTTGCGAAACAGCATAAGGAACAGTTACATACTTTTAGTGTTGGTATTGGTGATAGTCGCGATTTAGAAGCTGCTAGAAAAGTTAGCGCTCATTTAGGAACGATTCATCACGAATACATTATTACCCCAGAAGAAGTTAATGCTAAACTTCCCGAAATTATTTATTATCTAGAATCTTTTGACCAAGATTTAGTGCGTAGTGCTATTCCTTGTTATTTTACTTCTCGAATGGCTGCTGAATACGTCAAAGTTATTCTGACAGGAGAAGGTGCAGATGAGTTGTTTGCAGGCTATACCTATTACAAGGATATTCCCGACGAAGATGTTCTACACAAAGAATTGCGTCGCTCGGTTTCTAGCCTGCACAATATCAATTTACAGCGAGTTGACCGGATGACAATGGCTCACGCTATTGAAGGGAGAGTTCCATTTCTGGATTTAAATATGATTGAGTTGGGTCAACAAATCCCCGCTAATTTAAAATTAGTCGGAGAACCTCTAGTAGAAAAATGGATTTTACGCAAAGCTTTTGAGGATATGCTCCCCTCAGAAATTGTCTGGAGAAAAAAAGAACAGTTTGACGAAGGAAGCGGCACAGTTGATATGCTTGAAGAATTGCTTTCTCATAAAATGACCCAAACTCAAGCCCAAGAATACCAAGCAAAACACCCTAATGTAACATTACGTTCCCCAGAAGAATGCTTTTATCACAATATTTTTATGAATGTTTTTGAAAATTATGAGGTGGTATCAAGTAATGTTGCTCGCTGGTCAGAACGTCCTGTATAAGATTCTTTAGCCTGATTTAATATTTGTTTGTAATCGGCAAAACACTCGTCCGGCAAAGCTTGTAGCCGCTGGACGAAAGAAAAAAAATAATTAATAATAATACGTATGGGTGGGTATCAAAATCACGATTTACTGCGATAGATTTTACGTACAAAACGGTGAAATTCCCCTGAACAACATCTTAGAGGATTTTGTATAGGGTGTAGCATATGAGAGAATGAGCGTGAATTCTCTCTTGTCAGAAATTCTTTCTATAGGGCATATGAATCAACATACTGTATTGAACAACGTATTGAACAACTATGCGAAAGCAGTTGAAGTTGGAGCCTATGACAGCAAACTAGCTGGTCTAGGTAGTAAATGCGATAGCGTGCGGCAGTATTGGGAAGACCGTTATACCCGCTATGTTCTTAGCCCTCCTGTACGGCGTTTGCTTGAAAGAAAGCGAGCCGATAATCATGGGCTTCGGATTATGGATCTTGGATGTGGTGCAGGAGAAGGTTGGAATATCCTGACTACTTTACCGCGTACCAGTCCAACTTTAGATGCCCAATTCAGTTCGCTTCTGAGTGATTCGGATATCGAGTTTTACAAAGGGGTCGATATCAGCCCTGCAATGATAGGCAAAGCTGAGAGTATTCACGCTCATCACGACCAAACACAGTTTATCGTGGCAGATTTAGACGAAGGACTTCCTATAGAATCTGGTGAAGCTCCTTTTGACCTCTATTTCTCATCATATGGGTCTTTATCTCACCTCTCTGATGATAGTCTGGGTCGGTTAGTTGGAGATATTTGTCAGAATATGGGCGATAGAGCTATTTTTGTGGCTGATTTGCTCGGTCGTTATTCCTATGAATGGCCCTGCTACTGGGGAGAAGTTCAAGGAGATAGCGACATGCAGACTTACTCGATGTCTTATCTTTATCCTCCAGAAAAACGAAATACTAAGGATGTAGAGAGATTTCCGATTCGTTACTGGGGTGGAGAAGAACTTGATTGCTTTTTAAGAGCAATCGCAGAAAAAATGAATGCGAAAGTTGGAGAATTCCATTTGTGTGACCGTTCTATATTAGTTGGTCGTCATACAGATACTGCTGAATTCAATCCCCAAGCCTCTCCATTGAGAAGTGCTATCAATTCCTTACACGCTATGGATGTACGCACTGATTTAACCAAATTAATCTTTGACTACCAACCTCATCCCCAACACCCTCATATCAATCGCTTTTTCCAAAATTTACAATCTGCTTGGAATGCCTTAGTATATGGCTGCATGGAAAGTTTAGATATGTGGCGAAAACCTGAAAAACTACTGTCAGAACCACCAATAGAACATCCACCGATTGTTCTCGACAGCATTCGCATTCTACGTCGTCTGATTAATCAAGCTCCAAATCTACACTTTGATGACCCCAGAGCCAACTTGATTGAACCTCAATTAGCTTATCTATTACGAAACTTAGAGTGGAATTTCCAACAAGGTCTAGGTACTTCTCATGGTTTAGTAGCGATATACGAATTTCACCGCTAAATCATAAATATTAGTCTTGAAAATTGAATTAATCTTTTAACTGAAAATAGAATTAAATAACAATCCATAGGAAACATCATATTACAGCACTTTGCAGATAAATGAGGTACACCTTTTTATTACAAAACTCTTGTGGGGTAGGCATCCCTGCCTTCCCTAATGTACCTCACTAAGATGAAATCTGCTGTAAATGTGGAGTATGGGTAGTTATTTACTTCTATATTTTGCGAGCATTTCCAAAGCGTCTTTTTACTTCGATAGTCATCTGAATATCGGATTACTACGGACGCTTGTTTTGATAGCTTGGGCAAGATTCTAAAATCTACAAAATTACTAGAAGAGGGAAGCAGGGAATACGGTTAAAAATGTGCTATGGGATTACTATTTGATTAATGCCTTTGTATCCAATCTTCTATATCTCCTAACACCTGAAGATAATTAATATCGTTATGAAGTTCGTGATAGCTATCGGGGTATTCTTTTCTTTGTTTATCTACTAAACTCAAGCTTTCAAAAAAATCTTTACTGCTTCGAGGTAACGTAACTTTGTCTGCACCACCATGAAGGATTAATGTAGGAACCTTTAATTGTGTAGCGTTAGCTCTAATCCAGTCAATAGTATTTAATAATTCTGCGGCTAATCTAGCAGTACCTTGACAATGACGTAGCGAATCTTGTTCGCAATCAGCTACTACTTGTGGGTCACGAGAAGCAGCAGAAAAGCCGAAACCTGTTTCCAACGCAAAATTAGGCAAAATTCGGGAAAATATTTTACCAATTAATAATTTCCAGGAGGAAACCCCAACTTCTAACGCTGGAGATAGTAAAACTAATCCTTTGAGTTGATTTGATGTTCGTAAAATATAGTCTAAAGCAATAGTTCCACCCATGCTTTGACCAATAATAAATACTTCTTGTTCAGGTTCTTTGTTTTTGACTAAGTTGATAAAATTATCTAAATCAACTCGAAATTCTTTCCAACTACTTACATGACCTCTTTGACCGGGTGATTTTCCATTCCCTCGTAAATCATAACTATAAATAATATAATTGCGCTCAACAAAATATTCGACCATCCTAGTTAATATACCAGTATGTCCCCCGTGACCGTGGACTATTACCAGAACTGCTTTTGCTTGAGCTTGAGGATACCAACTTTGATAATAAAGTTCGATTCCATTTTCACCCTGAAACGTTTCGCTCATTTTTTCTTAAAATACTAGTTCCTAGACTTTAATTATACTTTAGTCATGATTATTTCTTAATTCAGTAAAATAAATACAATAGTGGTGAAAGGAGGTAGGGGATAAAGAAAAAGAAAATATTGGCAATAACAATAAAATTAATTATACAAATTTCAGAAGCTTTGTATAATAGATATTTCCATTTTTTTATAATTATTGAACATACAACATGGGATAAGAGAGTAGGGAATAGAAAGTAGAAGTAGGGTTTGAAGTAAATTTACATTTTGCAGTATAGCTAGATTTATTTGTGCCGAATTGCTTACAAGCGATAATTGATAACTGTTTACTGATAATCCACACGGGAGCATCCCAAATGTGTAAAAATATTATCCGTCATTGCGAGTGTAACGAAGTGAAACGACGCATTCAGCGAAG
>JBCBHT010000132.1:0-19784 GCA_038525335.1 Cyanobacteria bacterium J06621_15
AGAGTAAATACTTAATCTCAGATAATAAATATTTAATAAAGGGAGTTTTAAGTAAATTTGAAGATAGGTAGAAATCTTTGACAAGCCAGCAATCGCTAGATAATATCCGAATCAATGGTACTTAGATACAAGTCTAAATAGACTTTGAGTATAGTTACTTACTAAAATACTCAATAAGACAAAATTCTAATCACCGCAAAAACATATAAACATATTAAGAGTTACAGGGTATGAATACTGAAGAAGTTTTAAGTATTGCTAATAAGGCTGTGTCTAAATTGACAAGCAAATATTTGAATGATTTACAAAGTGAACTGTTGAAAGCATCTTACAAAAATCAGACTTATGAGGAGTTTGCAGAAACTCATGGTTACTGTGTTGATTATATAAAGAAGGATATAGGCTCGAAGCTATGGCATTTACTCTCAGAAGCTTTGGGTGAAAAGGTTACTAAGAAGAATTTTAAACAGGCTTTGGAACGAAGTAAATACGATGGAGAAGCGGATATATCTAACAGGTCACGGTTAAAACGGAGGAGATATAAAGATTTAGGTTTAGCCCCTGATGTTTCGGCTTTTTGTGGAAGAAAAAAAGAGTTGGACACTTTTAAAAAATGGATTATCGAAGATAAATGTCGAGTGGTAGCTCTTTTAGGTATGGGAGGAATCGGTAAAACTTTTGTAGCAGCAAGGTTAGTTGAACAGATTGAGGATAACTTTGATTTTGTGATTTGGTGTTCTTTGCGGAATTCACCATCTTTAAATAGTGTGTTGAGTGATATTATCGATTTTGTCTCTAGTAAGGGAGAAAAAATCTCTGATACTAAGACTTTGCTCAAATATTTGCGTTTTTATCGCTGTTTAATAGTTCTAGATAATTTAGATACGATTCTACAACCGGGGAATTTTGCTGGAAATTATCGCGGTGGTTATGAGGAATATGGAGAGTTATTAAAATTGGTGGAAGAAACTTGTCATCAAAGTTGTTTAGTTCTTACCAGTCGCGAAAAACCATTTGAGATTGCTGCTTGTGAAGCAAAAAAATCCTTTGTTCGTTCTTTCAAGTTAGATGGTTCCTTAGAAGTTGCACAAGCTATTGCAAAATGGCAAGCATTAGTTGGTTCGGAGGAACAAAAGCAACAGTTGTTTTGGCGGTTTGGTCACAATCCTCAAATCTTGAAAATTGTTGCTACGTTAATTAAGGAATTGTTTGATGGCAGTATAGAGGAGTTTTCTGAGCAAGATACGGTTGCCTTCAAGAGTGTTCGGATATTGTTTGACCAGCAATTTGAGCGTTTATCGGAAATTGAGCAAATAATTATATATTCTTTGGGTATGAGCGGTGGATGGACTTCTATGTCCGAACTGCTCGAAGATATTAATGTATCTGTTTCTCAAACTATAATTTTAGAAGCTTTACAGTCTTTATGTTGGCGATCGCTAATTGAAAAGCGGGGAAATAAATATCTTCTCAAGTCGGTGCTGGTGGATTATATAGCTGAACGTTTAATTGAGCAGATTGAAACCAACTCCGCAAAAACGTTTATGTCTTGGAGTTTGACTGATGAAAGTGGAGAGATTCAGCGTCAACCTGTGAAACAAACTATTTCGATTTGGAATTAACCTCTTTCAATCAACTCAAAATCATATTTACCAATACTCCTTCCATTAACTATCAGTTCAATACTGTGTATTCCTGAATAATAAGTTCTTGTCGATAGCTGTGTGACATACTCCACACACTCCCCTGCGGGTGAGTGTGGGCTTCTCAGCGACTCCTCTATGAGGACATTGACTGAGCTTGTTTATACAGGTCGTGTGCCCCACGATTCCTGATATTGATGCTCGCGTTCAGATCACGACAAATACTGGTATGACATACCGGGCAATTGTGCATTCTCTGAGACAACGGCTTTTTGACAACATGACCACAACTAGAACAGATTTGACTTGTACCGTTCGGGTTTACAGCTATCACTTTCAAGCCAGCATTTTCGGCTTTGAATGAAAGTATATTGATAAACTGACTCCACCCAGCATCATGTATAGATTTAGCTAATCGTGTTCTGGCAAGTCCTTTTATATTGAGCTTCTCAACAGCAATTACATCATATTTAGATAATAGTTGCTTTGCTGTTTTGAAATGGAAATCTTTTCTGGTATCAGCAACCTTTTTATGCTTGATACTTAATTGTTTAATAGCTTTTTTTCTGCGGTTAGAACCTTTTTTACGGCGCGATACTTTTCGTTGTTCTGACTTTAGTTTACGTTCAGCTTTACGTAAGTACTTAGGTGCAGCAATTCGCGTATTGTCAGACGCAACATAAAAATTGGTTAAACCTACATCAATTCCTACAATTTTATCTGGATCAAAGTCAGATTTAATTGTTGGTACTGTCTTATCATCAAGACCCAAAGCAACATAATAACCATCCGCTTTCTTTGTCACTGAAACAGTTTTTATAACAAAACCATCTGGTATAGGACGATGTATGATTACTTTGACATCACCAATTTTAGACAGTTTAATTTTATTTCCTACGAAATGATGCTGCTTGAATTGTGGATAAGTAAAAGTTTTATATTGTCCAGCACCTTTAAATCTTGGTCTACCAGATTTCTTGCCATTAGAATCACCTTTCAACCATCTATCAAAAGTTTTTTCAACTCTTTTAGGAACTTCTTGTAATACCTGAGAATGAATTTTTTTGTACCAAGGTCGCTCTTTTTTCAGTTTCTTTAACGACTCTTGTTGACTATAACGGTTAGGTTTATCCGACAACTTAGGGAGATAGCAAACAAGCGAGCATCTATCTATAGAGCAACGATTTTGTTCATGCCAATCAAATCTTTGAGCTAATTCATAGTTATACTGACAACGCAACATATCAAGTATGTTATCAATAATTTTTTGCTGTTCTTTATTCGGTTTTAATCGGTATTGATACGAAGTTCTCATTGATAAATCTTAATATCACCTACGCTGTTGTTGTTATTTAGAATTTAATAAGACATAACTTCGAGTAGGATGTGGGACTTCTGCGGTTACTTTTTTCTCTCAATGATTTTGTAGAAGCTTTGGATGTCGCTTATAAAGCTTTAATCAATTTATAAAATCATTTTTTATCTAAACTTCTTGCTCGTCTTTCCCAGTCAACTGTTTAATCACTAACTGTACTGCTAAAGCTAATAAACCAACTCCAACGATTCCAAAAATTCCGGTACCTAAAGCAACTACTCCGACAACTAATGTTCTCACAGCTGAAGATATACTTACTACCATCGGATTATCGGAAGTAACTGGTTTATTTGCAAAAGTAGTTGCGATTGAAATCATTAATTTGTACATCGCAAATCCTAACCCTCCACATATCAAAGCTCCAGTAATACAACGGGTGGGGGTTGGTTGATTTTCTTCTGTATTTTCTGTTTGTTCGGTCGATTTGGTTAAATTTTCTTCAGTCATGATTCAAAGAGGGAGTAGGGAGTAATAAGTAATGAGTAAGGAACAGGAAATATAAGAGAATTTCACCCCTCTCCCTTAATAAGGAGAGGGGAAGGGGGTGAGGTTTCTTACGAAATCACTTGAATCCCATGATTTATCAACTTGGTGACGAAAATTTCTAAATCTGGGTCGGGGATTTCGTTTCTTAAATTTATTTTTACTTGTTCTGCTTTATCTTTAGATTCACACAAAGCAAATACACTCGGACCGCTACCGGACATCATGGTTCCTAGAATATCGTATTTCGCAAAACTTTCTTTCAGCTTTAATACTTGGGGATATTCTGGTAGTACAACTTTTTCTAAATCATTGTGCATTTTCTGAGCTACTTGGGAAGCATCTTGATTTGATATCGCTTTGACTATTTCTCCTGAATGTACTGCATTTTTACGGTCTGCTAAATTTTCTGTATCTTTTATATAGGTATCCCCGTACAAGGAACGATAGGTTTTATAAGCCCAGGGTGTGGAAACTTCCAGACTGCGATATTTGGCTAATACTATATATGTGTTGCTCAAACCTAATAATTCGGAAAGTTTTTCACCACGACCTGTTGCGATCGCAGTTCCTCCTCCGATGCAAAATGGGATGTCGGAACCGAGTTTGGCTGCTAGTTCTTCTAATTCGGAACGAGTTAATCCTAGTTTCCACAATAAATCAATTCCAACTAAAACTGCTGCTGCATCTGTGGAACCTCCAGCTAAACCAGCAGCTACGGGAATGCGTTTGTGAAGGGTTATATCTACACCCCCATAAGTTGCAAAGCTATCGGGAAATTCGCTCACCATTAAATCCGCAGCACGATAAACTAAGTTGCTCCTATCTAAAGGAACGTCTTTACTGTCACACCTTAATCTAATCAACTGTACGTCGTTAGATTCTATTTCGATTTGGTCAGCAAGTTCTATGCTCTGCAATATCATTGCTAATTCATGATAACCATCGTCACGGTCACCAATGATTTCTAAATACAGATTAATTTTGGCTGGAGCAATTAAGGTGTAGCTACGCATCTTGATTTTCTAGTTCATTAGCTAAACTGACCCACTGTTCTACACTAAGTTCTTCAGCGCGAGCTTGGGGGTTAACGCTTAACTTTTCTAGTAATTGTGTCAGATTTTCGCGTTCTACTAACGATTGCAAATTATTTCGTAACATTTTGCGTTTTGCGCTAAATCCCAATTTCACTAATGTTTCTAATTTTTTGGGATTTTTCGCTGTTACTTCTCTTTGTGTTGGAAGTAATCTGATAACAGCGGAATCAACTTTTGGTGGTGGATAAAATGCTTTTGCAGGAACTGTACAAATCATTTCGCATTCTGCTAGGTATTGTACTCTCACCGATAAAGCTCCGAAACTGGTTCTCCCAGGTTTTGCAACAATCCTTTCTGCTACTTCTTTCTGAACTAATAATACTATTGAATCGTAAGGCTCCGGGTTGGGATTGCCAATCTTACCTAATAACTTTTCAATAATAGGACCGGTAATATTGTAAGGAATATTAGCTACTACTTTATTTTGATTTTGGAATTTAGAAAAGTCTTTTAATAATACGGATAAATTTACGTTTAAAAAGTCCTCATTTAACAACAGAAAATTTTCCTTCTCTCCCAATTTCTGAACTAATAGCTTACATAAATCTCTATCAATTTCCACTGATACCAAGGAATTAACATGCTCTAAAATTCGTCTTGTTAATACTCCTTTACCGGGACCTATTTCTAAAACTCGGTCGGTATCTTTTAATTGTGCTGCTGCGATAATGCTGTTCAAAGCCTTGTCGCTTTGCAACCAATGCTGAGCAAGGGACCTGCGCGGTTTCATTCTCTTTTTACCCCTTTTTATATAGGTTTGCGAGTATCATTAGAAACGTTATTCTTATTTTTACCTTACTTTTTATACCCGAAATAATAGTAATGCAGTACTATAAAAATTGCATTTTTATCCTTTTCTCCCTTTCCCGGTTACTACTCTCTTTGTAAGAATCAAATTAATGTCGTAGTAATTCAGGGAGTGGGAATGATGGGAAATACAGATTAATTATCAATTTGATTAACTGGGATTTCGATAATAAATTCAGTTCCTTCTCCTGGGATAGATTTACATGACAAATTGCCACCATGTTTATTTACCACAATTTGATAGCTAATTGATAGACCTAAACCAGTACCTTTTCCAACTTCTTTTGTTGTGAAGAATGGGTCGAATAGTTTGGATTGAATTTCGGGAGGGATTCCGGAACCGTTATCGGAAAGATGAATTGCGATTCGGTTTTTATTAAGGAGTTTGGTATGAATTTGAATTTGAGGGTTGGGAAGAGATTTTTGTGATTCTAGAGCATCAACAGCGTTTGCAAGAATATTCATCAGCACTTGATTTAGTTGAGATGGGAAACAATCAACTGGGGGAAGGGAAGAGTAATTTTTGATAATTTGGATTTCGGGGAAGTTGGGTTTTGCTTTGAAACGATTTTGTAGAATCATCAAGGTAGAATCGATTCCTTCGTGGATATTGACAGCTTTGAATTCAGCTTCATCAAGACGGGAGAAGTTACGTAGAGATAAAACAATTTCTCGAATTCTTTGAGTTCCTTGTTTCATCGAATTTAAGATTTTAGTGAAATCTTGTTTGAGGAATTCAAGGTCAATAGCTTCTATTTCTTCTTGGATATTTTCTGGGGGATTGGGGTAATGTTGTTGGTAGAGTTCGAGTAAGTTGAGTAAATCTTCAGCGTATTGGGATGCAGGGGTGACATTACCGTGAATGAAGTTAACGGGATTATTGATTTCGTGAGCTACACCAGCAACCAGTTGACCCAAGGAAGACATTTTTTCGCTTTGAATAAGTTGAGCTTGGGTAGTTTTGAGTTCGTGTAGAGTGTTTTGTAATTCGATTTCTGCTAGTTTACGTTCGGTGATATCTGTAGCTACACCAAGAAATTGTGTTACTCCACCATCTTGGTTACGATGAAAAACGGTATCTCGACTGTAAAGCCAAAGATATTCACCGTCAGCTTTTCTCACACGATATTCTAATTCGGAAATTTCTCCATCTTTAGCTGCTTTAATTTCGGAGAACCTAGATACAATTTTCGTTAAATCTTCTGGATGGATAATTTGTTGTAAAAGATTATTTCCCATTTCTTCAACTTCTTGTATGGTGTAATTGAGGAGTGTAGCTAATTCATGATTGGTGTAAATATTTTGCTGTTTTTCAAAATCGTAAATATAAATTGTGCCCGGAGTTGAGTCTGTGATTCGTTGAATGAAGTGTTGTTTTGCTTGAATTTCTGCTTCAACTTTTTTACGTTCGGTTATATCGCGGACGTTTGCTAAGATGATATCTTGAGAATTCAAAGTAACTTTACGTAAAAAAACTTCTACATCAAAGGTAGAGCTGTCATGGGGTCGTTTTGCTTTCCACTCAAATAATTGAGCATCTCCTTTAATTACCTTTTCCCAAATTTTTGGTAATTCATCAACGGGATTATCAGTGCTAGATAAATCAACCGGAATTGACATTTGAATAGCTTCTTCACGATTTACCCGATACATTTGCAGCATTTGCTCGTTGACATCTAAAATATTTCCATCAAGGTCGTGAATAAATATTGCATCGCAAACGCTGTCTAATAGAGTTCGGAGATTTTGTTCGGAGGAACGAATCACTTTTTCAGCTTTCTTTAGTTCGGTAATTTCAGAAGTCGTTCCAACTAAGCGATAAATTCTACCATTGACATCCTTGAGAGGATTTAAAGTTGTAAACCACCAGCTAGGATTTCCATCAAAGCTCAAGCACTCCTCATAAGTAATCGGAGCATTTGCTTTTACACAATTTAGATAATTTTGACGTACTTCTCCACCGTGAACTTTTCCAAAAACTTCTTCTGGTGTTTTGTCTTTTACGAATGCACTATCAATACCTGTACCACGCTCACAAGCGAGATTCCACCCTTGAAAAATGAAATTATTGTCTTTCACGTCAACGACGAAGATAACGTGTTCCGAACCATCGTAAACGCTGCGTAAAAATTGTTCTGGTTCTCTTGATTGGGCTTCTGTTAATTTACGTTGAGTGATATCAATGACGCAGCCGTCACATAAAATAGAACCATCTGCTCGTTTTTCTAATCGAGAAAATCCTTGTAGCCACTTTACCTGTTTAGAATAAGTAATTATTCTCCACTCATGTTCCCAGTTTTTTAAAGTTTCAGCGCAATTCGCAATTGATTTATCAAAGCCATTTACATCATCCGGATGTATCATCTGATGGATAATATCGGAATTTCGTTGAATTTGTTCGGGTTCTACACCAAAAAGGTCGTGACAACCGTCCGAAACGTAAGAAAAACAAACATCACCATTATCAAAAAGTTGATATTGGTAAAGCATTCCCGGAACATTAGCAGCAAGACGTTCTAAACGTGCTTCACTTTGAAATGATGATAAAGCTTTTTCTTCAACCCGAAGTTCCAACTCTTGATTTAATTCCTTTAACTCACACTCACTTTCATAAGTTGCGATACGCGAAGCGTCAAGCCTCCAGCTTATCGCACTACTAAAGTTAATTGTAAAAGCTTGTAGAATCGACTTTTCAGCGTCAGACAATTGACCATTCGATTTATAATCTTCAAAACCGATAAACCCCCACCATTTACCTTTAATTTGAATGGGAATCACAAATATGGAACGAACACCTTGAATTTGAGATTCATCTTCAACGGTGATAATTGATTTACCGTATCGAAGTTGTTCGTACCACAAGGGAGAAAAATTATCATAAGAAAGGTTTTGCAACAGGGGATAATCAATTTCTGAATTTATCCCGTCTTTTACCCATTCCCAACGTTGAGTGAGGAATAATTCCTGATTGAAAGGTTTAAAACGATTTTGAAAAACATATATTCTATCGATAGCAGCAACTTTACCGATTTCAGCTAGAGCTGCATTTATAGACTTATTATAATTTTGAGTATTTAATAAGCAGCTAGTAGCATTCTTCATCCCATCAAGTAGAGCTTCTCGTTGCTTCAACTTCTGTGTTGCACAGATACGCTGACTAATATCAATGACACAACCATCCCAAACAATATCACCAGATGCTTGAGCAACCGGTTGAGAAATTCCATAAAGCCATTTTGTTTGACCACTACGAGTGACAATTCGCCATTCCGACTCCCATTTTTGCAAAGATTGAGCCGATATATTAATCGCTTCTTGTAATCTAGGAAAGTCTTCATCGTGAACCATATCGAACAGTAGCTGGGGATTTTGCTTTACATCTTCGGGTTCTAATTCGTAGAACTCTCGACATCCAGAAGAAACGTAGGGAAAGGACATCTTACCGTCCTTACCGAGTTGAAACTTATAAATCATTCCCGGAACGTTATCAATGAGAGTTTTAAACTCAACTTCCTGATGACAAAGCTTCTCCTCCAAATCAGCAACCCTTTCCCGAAGCTTAATTAACTCCCCTTCTAAAGAATCATAAATACCTTTATCAATAGCAATGAGATTGTTTCCCATAGTCTCATCAACCGTCATAGCGGTTTACTTTATATAAAATTTATATTTTCTTCCTTATAGTTCCCAATCAGTACCTAGGAAACAACATCTTCTTTATCTAATTTTGCATGAATATAAATTGGGTAAAATAGACTATAAGAATTGATTTTGGGGGTTTTAGTCTCAAATTTGCGTGGTATTTAGTTATTTTTTATTTATTAGTTAATATTAATCTATTTATCTGCGTGATTTACCATTAATAATTAGTAAGTAGCCAGTAAAGAATAAAAATACAGCTACAAAAAGTAATTACAAAGCAAATTCAATTTTTCTAAACCGAGATTACTGAATATTTTTGCGATTTTACTGACAAAAAATAACCCTTAAACCCTTATTACTACTTCCTTATCTTAATTAAGATTTTCAACACCGACCTACTTACTTATTACTCCCCATTCAACAACTCTCCTAACCGATGCTTAACTAAAATCCCCTTCAAAGATTCATTTTCAGCCTTCAAAGCTAAATTTTCAGCTTCCAATTCTTTAATTCTTTCCTTCAAAGCTTCCTTACTAGTTCCATTCCGATGAATAACTACCTCTTGATAAATCTGTAAATTCGTATCCTCATTCATCCACCGCTGATAGGTCTTGGTATGTTCTTGTACTGTATGACCCATATAGTCAGCCATAGTCTTAATTGGAACCTGCAATCGATGTCCTCGAATTGCAAAAGCATGACGCAAATCATAAGGTTTAAAACCAATACCAAGATTCCTAAATTTAATGTGAATCAACGCAGTTTTATTACTTAAACTTCCCCCAGCAGATGGTAATTTAATATTCTTCAAATCAAATAATTCAATCCAGTGAGGATACAAAGGAGGAATACCACAACTTCTTTCACCAGTCTTTGTTCCTTCAGTTAAACTTGGATTTAAATAAACTAGGTGAAACTTATTATTTGTATCGGTAAAACTCTGTAAATCAATTGCAAATAATTCATGCGGTCTTAAACCGTAGGTAGCCAACATACCATACAACCACTGCCATTGTTCCGGTTTCGTTACCTCTTTACTAGCACGAATTGATAACGCTTCTCCAATAGTAGAAAAACCCTTAACCACCTCCTCATCACTCGGAATTTTACGTAAAGTCGGCTGCGGTAAAGGAGTAGCATAAGAATCAATAATCTTACTACCATCAAACTCGCAAAACTGACAAAACTTTCTTAATTGCCAAGTCAAATAAAATCTAGAATTACTGCTAGGTCGAGTATTCTTCAAAGCAAATTCTAAAGCATCCTTAGTCAAAGGCTTATCTTGAGGTAATTTCTTTAAATGTCGTAAATAATGACTATCCCAAGTCTTAATTCCTTGTCTATTTTTCTCATGAGTCTTCCAAAACTCCTGTTGATAATCCTCAATTAATTCCCCAATCGTTTTAACCGGACTTTCATTAACATCAGGAATTAACTTTTGAGCCTTTTTACCTAATAGCTCAGGAGTCCATTGAAACTGTTTCGTCATTAATAATAAATCCAACTCCCGAGCCTTCGCAACAGCAGCTTTTAAACCCACATCATTAGCCGCAAAACCTAACGAAATGGTATACTGTTTATTAGAACTATTATTTTTACCAATATCTCCGGATTTACAGGGGAAAGTACCTTGTAAAGCAATAGTTTTGCCGTTCGTTAATTTAAGCTTAACTTTTACCCTATCTAAACTTAAAGCCAAATTAGCCTGAAAAACGCTATATTTAATCCGCAAATATTCCCGCTCAAGCTTAACAAATTCATCAGATTTAGATACCGACTTCTTCCACTGCTTCCATTTAGAAGGTTCCCACTTATCGATAGGTACACCTTCCCATTCAGCTTTGCGTAAATTGTAAATACCAGATTGATTTTTAGACATAAGCCCTGTCTTATCTTTCTAAGTAATAAACAGTTAAAAATTAAATAAAAATAAAGTTGAAAAGTAAAAATATCAAATATAGCGACGAATAATAAATGAGATATCAATAATTTTTATCAATTACTAATGAAACATTATTCGGGATATTTTTTCGTTAATAAAACCGTAAAAAATATGGGTAATACAGGTTTCTCAAGATTGAATTTGCTCTGTCTTTTGCCATTCATAACTGTATTTTTATTCTTTACTTGCTACTTACCAATGATAAATCTCTTAACCCGAACTCAGTTTAATTACCCATTACCTATTACCTTTCCTAAAATTGCAGCCCAATAACATTAAAAAAATCTTCCAAATCAGCTATAAA
The DNA here is from genome assembly GCA_038525335.1 of Cyanobacteria bacterium J06621_15. GTDB lineage: Bacteria > Cyanobacteriota > Cyanobacteriia > Cyanobacteriales > Nostocaceae > Rivularia. The sequence continues at coordinate 11,294 of JBCBHT010000132.1, forward strand.
TTTATACGGTATATGTATAAGTAATACTGACATAAAAAATACTTAGGTGTATGAGACTATGAACAAATTTATCTGTCGTCACAAAAAATATATTTTTCCTTTGATGTTATCAGCAATGGTAATTAGTGCAAGCAGTTGCGGTTCTAATCCTGATGTTGACAGCGTACAAGAAACACCATCCGATGAAACCCCAGTTGCTAGCAGTCCATCTCCGACCCCTAGAAGCGAAACTCAGACCCCTGAAATCGAGATTACGACAACACCATCACCAACAGCGAAAACAGCCCCATTTGGAGCAGAAACGACCCCAACATCAGAAGCTCTCAATCAAAATAAAGCTGCAAATCGCAAAAGCTCCGATATTACCGTATTTACCAGCGATTTAGAATGTCAGAAACTAGTACCCCAAAAAGTATCAATATCATCAAACGAGCCAATGAAAGATGCAGTAGGTAAAATTATTGCATCAAAAAATACAGCCGATTTAAATATTTCCAATTATCGAGTCAACGTAAATAACGGAACTGCAACAGTTGATTTTCGTATACCACCCGATGCTCCTAGACAATTGGTTTCCCTTTCAAGCTGCGAGCAATTTACCTTATTCAAAAGCATTGAAAAGACCTTGACCAGCAATCCCAAATGGAACGTCAAAAACGTTCGCTTTACACAATCTGGTGAAGAACTTTATCTGTAATTGATAGTTGTTAGTTGTTAGTAGTTAGTTGATAGTAGTTAATTATTTATAAACCCGATTGAAAAAAAAATCAGGGTTTTTTATTTGATTATTTTGTAGGGTGCTGTGACACTTTTAAAAACTTTGAACGTAGCAATAACTAAATTACTAGTGTCACGCACCATTATTATTTAAAAATTAACTTTTCACTGTTTACTATTCTTTTGAGAAAGCCAATTTTCAACTAATTCCGTCATAATATCACTCATCTGACGGTCATCAGCAGCAGCAGCTAACTTCAAACTTCGATGCAGTTTTTTTGGTAAATATACAGTGGTACGAACATAATCTGGGTCTGTGCTTTTACTTTTAAAATTAACTTTTTCTTCAGCTAATTCCTGCGGTTTATCTCGTTTCTGGCGAGAACGAGCAGCATCAATTAATTCATCAAAACGACTAGTTTTCTTCTTCTTATTCAAGGCAAAATCTCCTTACCAACTTCAGTATAATATTTCCATGCAACCTGCGCGTAAACATCATTTACAGCATTAACTGGTACTCCTTCTAAAGCTGCTTTTTGAAATACAGCAAGTCGTTTAATTCCTGTTTTGAAAATAGGGATTTTAGCATTTTTAAAAGCTAATTTAGCTTCTGTTCCCGACCTATTCGGTTTAGGAGGAATAATAGTCAACAGAATCCGATAATTAGCTTTAAATCTGTGAAGTAATTCAACCATTTGCATAGTAGCAGCTAATGCAATTGCATCTGGTGTAGTCGGTACAACTACTAAATCACATCCGCGAGAAATACTTTTCAACTCTTCAAGACTGGGTTTTGTAGGAGTATCAATCACTATATGCTCGTATAAAGCAGCTAAAGCGACTCCATCGTCCTCATCAGCCACTTTAAACGGTAAACTACCACGATTAGACCAGTCTAAGGCACTTCGGTTTAAATCACCGTCTACCAAGAGCGTATCAGCCTTAGTTTGCAAGTATGTAGCAAGGTGTAAGGCAGTTATAGACTTTCCTACTCCTCCTTTAAAAGCCGACACAGTAATAATCATTTTCAGAATATCAATTTATACCGTATCGATTTTATCTTATGCGTCCAAACATTTAAACGTTTTTATGTTTATATTTTTGATTGATGCTTAAGTATCTAAACATCTGATAAACATTTAGATGTTTGAACATAAAAACATTATTTAAATTTGAGCTAAATGTTTATGTACTAAACAAAAGTAATTCAAATATATGTATATATATAATTCATGCACAAAATAAATTTATCAAAAATCACCTTTCAAAACCTATGACATGCTGGTGAAATCGAGAGTGATTGGGAAAAAAGAATAAGACTAAAATGCTGAATCAGTACGTTGCGACTGTTTTAGAAAACAAATTTTAAAATTGAAAAATGCTTGCTCCGCATTCCGAAAAGCTGCGGAGTAACGCTGTGCTTAGATGTCTAGCTCTAAAATCTTCGTTATAAGTACTTAGGCAAAATTAATTGTGCATTTGTCATTGCGAGTGAAACGAAGCATTCAGCGTTCACCGCTAGGTACGGCTCAGTTGTGGATCATCACAGCACTTTGCGATTACTATGTCCTATCAGACACGCTCCGCTAACGCTGTCGCTCGTAATGACACAAATAATTTTGCACACCCACTTATGTAGTAAAAGTAGATAGACATTAAAGATAAAGATGTCCTAGAATTTGACTAATTATAGTAAATTTACTCATTGCACAATTAGAAAATATGTGTTGGCGATAAATTCTCTGTCATCTACAACCAGGGCAGAAGTTATCCTATATAGATAGGAACATATAAAGTGAGGGATAAACAATATGGACGTGAAGCTAATTCTAGTAGGACTAACAATCGTATTTAGCGTGTCATGCTTAATTTTTGGAACCAAGAATGGTTTTTATGATTCAGAAAACTATCACGGAAATGGTTCTGCTCACTAAATACGAATTTTAAAAGAATTAATCGCAAAGAGCTAATATTCCAAGGCTTTGAAAGGTTGATATTTGCTTGAATAATAGACGGAGAGGACTGTCACAGTATATTCTTCTAAATCCTCTCCTTTTTCTTTTAATAAAATGTTTATCTACAATCTATCCAGAATCTATCAAAAATTTAAAATTTTAGACAGCTGCTTCCTAGATTAGGAAACTGCGAACACAGTGTCCTTAAAATACGAAAGAAATTTAAAATCCGTCTTGAAAAGTTTTGGGGAAGAACATCCCCCCAACTTTTCGCAAAATCCAAAATCAATTATACGGGGGAATATATGAGCGAAGGCTATTCAATAATCTCTCTTGATGAAGGAGAAAGCCAAAGCGAATTAGAATGTTTACCCTACGGAGTTCATCACAATGGTGAGGGTATGTGTCTTTTGGTGCGAATGGGACCCTATCGCATTATGTTGGATTGTGGTTTGTCAGATATTTCACCTTTGACAAAAAGTTTAAAAAAATCAGCACGTCCGGATAACACTCCTTTACCAGCAGACATTGTTTTAGTCACTCACGCTCACCCAGACCATGCGAAAGGATTGTTAGCGTTACACGAAAAATTTCCTCTTTTACCAATTTATGCGAGCCAAGTAACCTGTAAGCTACTTCCACTGAATTGGTTAGATAAAAAATCTGAAGAAACTCACTCTATTTTCCAAGCATTAGAACTGCGTACAGTCATAGAACTTAAAGCAAATCTTACCGTAGAACTGTTTCCTTGCGGACATTTACCTGGTGCAGTAGCAATTCTGCTTACCTACAAAACTTCCGAACGCTCATATAAATTGCTTTATACAGGAGACTTCTTCTTATCTAATTCAAGATTAGTAGAAGGTTTTCGCTTAGAAGAATTGCGCGGAATTGAATTAGATGTGTTGATAATAGAAGGGAGCTACGGTACAGCTCGTCATCCTCATCGTCGAAATCAAGAAAATCAACTTGCAGAAAGAATAAATCGTGCAATTGCTGAAGGATGTTCAGTGTTAATGCCTACGCCAGCATTAGGTTTAGGTCAAGAACTACTCATGCTTCTTCGCAGTCATCATCACTTTACCGGCAGAGATATAGATATTTGGGTTGATGGAAATGTTGCGGCTGGATGCGATGCTTATCTAGAATTAATGCCCCATCTTCCGTCCTCAGTACAAAATTTTGCTCGCCATCAGCCATTATTCTGGGACGAACGAGTGCGTCCTCGCGTGCGTCGCTTAGAAGATTCTCAAAGAAGTAAACTTGGAGATTCTCCCTGTATAATTCTTACAGACTATACGACAAATTTGAAAGAATATTGTCATCTGAAAACAGGTTCTTGGGTTATTTTACAGCCAGAAAAAACTGACATCGAAGCAGAACAGTATTCTGAGCTAGGAACAGTAGAAAGTTATCTTCTTGCACAACATAGCGATGGTCCGGGTACAACCCAACTTATTCACAATTTACGACCGCAACACGTTGTTTTTGTCCACGGTTCCGCAACTTATCTGGCTGATTTAACTAGTTTAGAAGAACTGCAAAATCGCTATCACGTGCATTCTCCTGAAATTCAAACTTTGGTTCAACTTCCTATTGGTGATACATTTTTGCAGCCAGCAGCACCAGATACCAACTATGAAGGTGAACTTACTCAATTAGATACAGCAATTCTAATTACACTTTCAGATAAAATAAAAAATGACCCCCGCTGGCAACAATTTGCCGATACCGGCTTAATTGAAGCACGATGGCAAGGGGAAGAACTTGTATTACGCGGTATAACTCCAAAAGAACTACTCAACCAAAATCTAAATAGCAACGTTTGGTCATCAATAGATTGCTGCGGAACATGTAAACATCAAAGGGGACAACGGTGTTGGAATACCGCGTCCCCTTTATATAACTTCAAAGTAACATTAGAAGGTTACTGTCCAGCGTTTGAAAGCGAAGAATAGTAAGAGTTTCAACAGCTTACTCGGGATTAGAATCTTTATAGGGATTGTGAAGACGTTCGGACTCAGGACAATCTTCCGTTAACATAGGCTCAACATTACCTCGTGGAACAGAAGCAAGCTTTTGAGTTACAGCACCAATACTTTCAAGTCGAACCATTTCCTCCCAAGAACAAATTTCATCGTCTTCCTCAGTCTCATAGCGCAGGGTAACTAAATCTCCCTCAATATCTATAATGCGGGCGCGTTCAATCCAGCGTTGCTGGTCCCGCAAGAAAATACATATTTCCCGCGCATCACAGCATAGTTGATAAATCTTACGGTGTAGCATTCGCGTGCTTCTACCTTTTTCTCAACGTACTTTTTCTCTGAAAAATTTGGGATTAATCCCTTTTAGATAACACCCATAGCCCTAGTACGGTATTTGAACCCAAACCGGCATATAAGCTGACAAACTGACAACACTATGTAAATTTTGGGTTAAATTGGGCTTTACAAAATTATATTGTTTACCGCACTAAAAAAAATTCAAATTTGAACTAATTATTCAAGTAATATTTGCTTCATAGAAGTGAAATAGCTTGGGATTATCGCCGACCAGATAAAAATTTGCTGGAAAGTCATATCTATTATTATGAATCAAATGATACGGATAAGGCAAGTAAATATCTAAGTTACTTATTTTGCCTGCTTGTAATCATTGTCGTCGCTGTGAGTGGGAGGCTGCGAACCGCGATTAATCCACCCATTAATTATAAATTTTAACTCAAAAATTAGCTCAAAAACATAAAATGGTTCACTTAACCTCGAAAATAGGGTTTGCTTTCTACATTTTTCAAGACATTTTCAAGCCAACCTGGGTTGTCCCAAAATTGAATTAGCGAAAATTTGACTATTTTTTGAGCGCAAGGAATTCTATAGAAATATTTGAAGATGCTTCTCGCTTTACTAGTCCCGCACGAACAGCATCACAGAGCCGCGTTAATGCAGCCACGTCTTCAGTTCGGTATATTCTGCCAGCCAGCATTTGATGCAGCAGACCTTCGGACTCAACGCTTAAATATCCAGTTTGAAAAGCAGATTCAACAAGTGCCCGAATCATTATTAATTACAGCTAAGTTAGCATTTCATCATTCTTCATGATGGAACAACTACAGCTATGTTTAAGTGATAGGATTCACAAAAGCATTGTGACTTATGTCACGGCTAGCAAGTAACATCCTATTTGAGATAAATCTTCTTTAAGCCTTTGATGACAGTATAAATATTATGACAAGTATTTTTAATTTGTCAAAGAAATACTTAAACAGACGTAATATTTAAAACTAAGTAAAAAGATTAAGCTGTAAAGTTAACTAGTTGAAGTATTTATAACGTCTCTCTGAATTACCAGAAAAGCCCAGCACCTCATAATTTTTGAAAAAGGGCACTGTTACTTCACCACATTAACTTTAATGATTTGATAAGGCACTTTGTAGGTTGGGTTTCAATACTGCTCGGTTAAGAAATTGAACACAATTTTTAGATCCCCCAAACCCCCTTAAAAAGGGGGCTTAGTTCCCTCCTTTTCAAGGAGGGCTAGGGAGGATCTTCCCTTAACCGAGCAGTATTGGGTTGGGTTTCTCTTCGTTCAACTCAACATTTATGTAACAGATATTGTTAAGCAACTATAATCCCTATCACACAAGCTTCTTAAGCATGATTGCAATTATTTATGATTCATATTTCGTAAATAAACTTTACAATAATTTACAAGTAATGGTAGGCTGATTTACAGAAAATAAAAACAGGTAGAAATGCTTTACAGGTAAGAGCATTTAGCTAATTGAAAATTAGAGATTAATGAGACCTGTTTTATCAACACATTTAAGCCGAAGATGCAAGCGAGATATACCTGTGCTGTGTGAGAGCGAGTGGATTTGAGATATCTGGGTGTATCTGCTTCAAAACTTCGGTAGCAAAGTAAAAACAAGATTTCTTGGAGATTTTAATCATGGCTTTAACTATCGATTCCGCTCAAAATATTTTTGCGGGAACTCAAGTTCCCAGTCAGATACCTGCAACCATTGCGCTGTTCGACCAGCTAAGTGTAGATGACAAACTAGCATTTTTGTGGTATGCATACACCGAAATGGGTAAGACAATCACCCCAGCAGCACCAGGAGCAGCAAGATTGCAGCTAGCAGAAAGCTTGCTCAACCAAATCAAACAGATGTCTCCCGAGGAGCAGACCCAGGTAATGCGAGATTTGGCTAACCGGGCTGATTCACCCATTAGTCGCTCCTATGGTTTCTTCAGCGTTAATACCAAGCTAGCTTTTTGGTTTGAGTTAGGAGAATTGATGAAGCAGGGAGTAGTTGCTCCGATTCCAGCGAACTATCAAATGTCTGAGGGTGTGAAAGTAGTACTGGAAACTACTCAGAAGCTCGATGCAGGTCAGCAAATTACAGTGCTACGTAATACCGTAGTGGACATGGGATTCGATACTTCCGGCATGGCTCCAAGTAGTTCTAAAGCTGCCGCAGAGCCTATGTTTGAGCGTAGTGGTGAAACTCTGACTAATATAAAAATTGAGGGTGTTAACGAGCCTGCGGTAACTAATTACATCGAAGCAATGAACGCAGATAACTTTGATGCTGCTGTAGCGTTATTTACCGATGATGGAGCGCTACAACCACCATTCCACAAGCCAATCGTTGGGAAACAGGCTATTGGTAAGTATATGCGTGAAGAAGCTCAAGGATTGAATATGATGCCAAAAAAAGGTATTTCTGAGTCTCGTCCTGATGGTTCCAAGCAGTTGAAAATTACTGGTGTAGTTGAAACACCTTGGTTTGGTGCGAATGTAGGAATGAATATTGCATGGAGATTTTTGGTAAATCCTCAAGGTAAAATCTTCTTCGTCGCTATCGATATGCTCGCATCTCCTAAAGAGTTGTTGAATTTGGGTCGTAGATAGAATTAGGAAATAGTTAGGAGTTAGGAGTTAAGAGTGAGGAGTTATTAATTCTTCCCCTTGTCTCCTTGTCTCCTTGTCTCCCCCTCTTCCCTATTCCCCACTCCCTTCAAATCAATATTCTTCGCATACAAACTCTGTAACCGATGTAATTTTGACCCTACTTGATACAGCAAATCACCTTTACCCAGCAAATAAGCAGCAGCGGTTTTTTTACCACCTAAAACAATCATAGAATCGGCTTCGCTCGCGGTTCTCAGAGCAACTCTTCCTGGTAAATTTGAGCGAATTATCGGTGTAACGACTTTCGCTTCCGGACGTTGGGTAGCAATAATTAAGTGAATTCCAGCAGCGCGAGCCATTGCACCCAAACGTTTTATACTTTGTTCTAGTGCGCTACGAGATTCTTTTTCAGCCATAAAATCGGCGTATTCATCAAAAATGCAGACAATACGGGGTAAAGGTTGGTCGGAACGTTGATTGTAAGTTCCTAAATCAGCACAACCAATTTTTTCAAACCTCTGATAGCGGAATTCCATTTCATCAACCAACTTATCCATCAACTCGATAGCACCTTCACTATCTTTGACCACCGACGAATAAAGCCAAGACATTTTTTCAAACTCAGGAAAAGTAACTCGTTTCGGGTCAACCAAAGCAATTTTTAGCTGCTCCGGAGAATAGCGAATTAAAAGACTTAGCAATTGCGATCGCAAAAATTCGCTTTTACCACTTCCGGTTGTACCACCCACCAAAAAGTGGCAGGTATTAGGGTCAGATAAATCAGCTTCAATTAATTTTCCTTCTAAATTTACACCAATAGCAACTTTTACAGATGCACTTTCTTGTATTTTTTGTGGCTTGAGATAATCATCAAACAAAGCCGCTTTTCTGTTGGGATGAGGTAA
>JBCBHT010000133.1:0-19577 GCA_038525335.1 Cyanobacteria bacterium J06621_15
AAACGCGAGTACCGCAAGGATTTAAATAAGTTTTTTAAGGAAATGACAGGGGTTGAGCCAAACAACGATAGTGTTTTGGAGTTTTTGCATTTATCAGAAAAACGAGCCGTGGCGGTGGTGCTTAAATACAAGGGGAAGCTTCTGGGACGGGGGTTAAAGGAAGCGACGGTAAATAGAAGAATTACCAGCATTAAATCTTTAGTTAAATTTGCGCGGAAGGTGGGTGTGTGTACCTATTCGCTCGTTGATGTGGAGATGGAGAAAGCGGTTGCTTATCGGGATACTACTGGTGTAGACGCTCCAACCTATGCAACGGTAGTAAGAACGTGTGACCGCACCACCAAAATTGGTAAACGCGACTATGCAATACTGCGGCTGCTGTGGGAAAATGGGCTGCGTCGCGGGGAGATGAGTAAGTTATCTGTGAAGGATTTTGACCCCCACGGCAAGAGATTGCGGATATTTGGTAAGGGTAAAGGGAATAACGACGAGTGGATAAAACTTTCCGCTCAAACCGTTGCTGCAATTACTAATTGGCTCGATTCGCGTTCTCGGTTAATTGCCAACGATGCTTTGTTTATTTCTCTGGACAATAACACCTGGGGATATCGTTTGAGCGGTAACGCGATTCGTTCTATGGTGGTGCGTCGGTTTAAGGCAGCGGGTATCGATAAAGTTATGTCACCCCACAGGATAAGACATAGCGGAGTTACGGCAGTTTTGGAAATTAGCAACGGTGACGTAACCAAAGGTAAATCCTATAGCCGTCACGTAAAAGTTGAAACGGTAATGGTTTACAACGATAATCGCAACCAAAACCAAGGCGAAATTACCAATCAACTCGCTGACTTAATTGATGAAGAGTATAAAGATTGACTCAGTGCTACAGAAGAAAAGTAAGAATGAATTAAGCAAAAATTTCTCCGTATTGTTGTGACGCAGATGTAGAAGGGGATAAATAGAAGTGCAACTGAGCAGGGTTGTTGTCCGGTTGAAGTAATACCTTCATTTCAGGCATTATTACGGGTGCGTAGCAATTTCCCTGAATTACGTATCAAGTTTTGTTGTTATTTTTCCGAAATAGTAAGAGCGCGTAATATTCGCACTCTTGTTACAGCGGCTTATGCAAAGTGTTCGCTCTGAGAAGGTGAACACTTTTTTATCTAGAAATACAAATTAAATCTATTTCCCTTTGCGCTGCACTTAAAGCCAGTACCGAAGAGATATAGTCCCAGTTATCGCGGGGACATGGGAAACCGCTTATTTGATATCCCCAGTCTACTAGCCCGTTATATTCGATAGTTATTTCAAATCCTCGGTAATTGTAATTAATCATTTACCACAAAGTTACATCACAATATAGTACATTTTCTTTTCGCTCTTTCCAACAATCGACCTCGATTTTACCGTGACCGCATTCTATGTAAATAGTCCAGAATTGTAACTGTTGATGGTTTCTGAATTTGACATCATTCCCAAGCTCAAAAATCTCTTCCTTCTCCTCGTATTCAACATTATTTACATGAAAAAAATTATATTCCGGTAAGAAGTCTTTAGCGGTTTGAGTTGCTTTTGCTATTACTTCTAAGTCCACATTTTTTAGCTGAAACATCAATTTACCTCAATTATCTTATCGAGATATTTTTTAGTATATCTACACCAATCCTCTTCTATCGTTGTTTTGCCATCTTCACATTGCTTGTATTTAACGTTGAATATGATATCATCTGGCTCGTTTTTGATTAATTCAGCCGACAATACTTCTATTAATTCCCAGTTCTCCTCATGACATTTATCATCCCAAATAGAATCCCAGAAAAATTCGGGTTGTTGCTCTAATTTTTTCGGTTCAATCATTGGTAAAATTCTCTTAAATGCTTAATACTCCGAGGTCAAATCACATTTGATTTGACCGTCGCTTTGCTGCGAACAGACAATTAAATGCTTTAAGTCATCTGCCCATATCGTAAATTCCCATTGTTGATAATCTTCGTCAAAATCTACTGCTTCTATTTCAAATTCTGTTTGTAGTGGATGTTGTCCTTGAGAAGTCCATAATGCATAATGCTGAAATTCTTTCTCCCTCTCTCGAATATCAATCCTGGCTAAAAGCGGAGAAATATCTCGTACAAAATCTTTTAAATCATCATTCTCACGAGTTGATTCTTGCAACTCCTTTATCTGCTCTCTCAGCCCATCAGTAAGTTTTTCTGACTTCTCCTTAGCATTCTTTAGCATCCGAATTTCATTTTCTAATGCTTGAATATGCAGCTGTTGGTCTTCAATCAATTTTTTATCGGATGGACTCATAGGCTTGAGATGAGAACAGAAACATTTTTATTATCTCATCACATGATAATTAATCTCTTCTGGAATAGGAATTGTTAAATCATTCAATATTGGAAATTCTAAAAGCTTAGTTTGCAGTTGTTAAGCTATTGCTCTATATTGCTGGCTGATATCTTCCGTCTTGTTGCAAGTCGGGTCGGAGATGCATTATTCTTATAAAAATCTTGGCTTTTGGTACATCGCTGGCTATCGGTTTTTATTCCAGCATAAATTAAAAGAGCAATGTTAGCCTAAATTTTTATTTAGACCCTAAAAACTATTAAAGCGTGGTCGCACAGGTTTATTCAAATGCCGATGAAAGAAAGATTCTGTTCCTACTTCTAACTACAGTCTCTTCTGTTTTAAGTAAATATGAAAGGATATTGATGCAATATAATTGAAAATTACCAGCAATCATCATCCATCGTTGGTGGGTCTTCCCACTTATACCCGACTTCTCCCCATCTTTCTCCAGTTGCGTATCCTTGGTAGATTTCACAAATTTTAGGAATTATTTCTATTTCCCAATACGGTTTACTTTTCATATAAAATTTATGACGCGCTTGGTTATTTTCTTCTGCTGGCGCTCCAATTGAATCGTTATGCTTTTCTATCTCTTCTGCATAAAGTTTCATGTAATCTTTGATTGTATTAAGGTCTAAACGGTAGTTGAATATTTTAAGAAATACAGCATCGATAATGCTTTCATGAATTATCACGAATAACGGGTTATCTTCTACTCGCTGCAATTCATTCCATCCCTTTATCGATTCAATAAGCCAGTAAAATTCTACTTTGTTAATTTCTTTTTCATTGGTTTTCATAACAGTTTTCTACTTGTTTTCTACATTTATACTCAATATTAGTTATTTTACCGGGTGATATAGCAGAATCAACAAAAATGGCAGCTAGAACAGGAAGAAAATTTATTATATGTAGCGTTAACTCGTAGCAAATCTGAATTGTTTATTTGCGGCTTTCTGTGACTGGTATAAAGCACCAAACAGTAAGGCTTCGGAAACTATATAAGAGAATTTAGATAAAGTTAAAAATTATTCTAAAATTACTCGCACCACAGCTATATGAGGAGGAAGGTAATCAAAACTATATGGGATTATTGGGAGTATTTAAAAGCGATGATTATTTTAAACTTAATTTGTATGTGACGGTAGAACCCATAATGATTGCTTGAATTAGTTTTTTACCGTCCTTGTTTATATAAGTCACTTCTTTACAGTCGTTTTTTTCTCTAATAGTTGCAGCGATACCGTTTTCTGTATCAAATTTAGCTTTTGTTCTTTCCATTAGTTTATAAATTGCCTTAAGTGGCTGAGGCAAAACCGATAATAAAAGCGCATTATATAATTTATTTAAACAAAAAGTATGCGGTTCTTCGCTATCTTATTATTAATTATTTAACTGGGTGATAAAGTTTATCTTTTTCGTTAAATCGCCACATATATTTACTTCTATCCCGTTCTTTACTCCACTCTTCAAATTCTCGCTTATCAAGAGTTTGGTATTTTTCTTTGAGCGTTGGGATATTAACGTTAAGTCTTAGCGCTAACTTTTCTTCATCAAGGGCTTCTATTTGAGGTGGTCTACCACTTTGATTGTAGGGGTTGCCCGAATTTTTATATCGTCTGTAATTATTAGACGCTCCACCATTACGTTGAATAGCAATCAATGCTCCTTCTAACTGTGCTACCCGATTGTTGAGTGCTTCTAGTTTTTCTTCAGTACGCTCGGAAGAAGCATTGCTTTGTAAGGAGGGTTTGTTACCTTGCTTGCTGATTGTTTGAGCCAGTTGTTGTAACTGTTCCTCTACTTTTTGCAAGCGCACTTCTGTACATACGTCTACACCAGGTATATCCCCTAGTTCATGAAGCAACCCCCGGATTACTATATCCGTGGCGGTTTTGCCCGGTTGTGGAGAAGCTTTTTTGCGTAGTGCTTCTGCCAAAGGTTTGGGCAATTTGAAATTCATTGACTCGCGTTCAACTCGCGTCATGTCTACACCCACGTACATACCGTATATATATAGCTTACAACGCGGTGGGACTGAGAAATTACTATTTATTCAAAAGCGATTCCTTAGCTCGTTCCGAAAGTGGTTTATCATCACCTTCCACAGCCCAAAAATCGGGACCGGGGAAAGCACCAGCACCAATTGGAGCATCATATAGTTGACAAATAGTTTTACATAGAAGACTTAAGGAATAACTTTGCTCGTCAAAGTCCCATTTGAATTTTTGGGAAGTCTTCTCAAATGTGGCATATTTGGCTTTATCTTCAATATCTTTAAATTCTAATTCGGATTTTGGGGAACGTATTAGTTGAACTCTTGTACCGTCAGTGAGGATGTCATTATCTATTAAGGTTTTGATGCTTTTTTCTCTGCGCTGTTTGTTGGATGCTTCTCTTACTGCTTGATTGGTTTTTTCTCTTATTTTAATTTGATAATCTTCTGCTGATGGTAAGGGAATTATTTGTTCTATATTGAGGAATTCTTCATTGTTAATGTTGTAAAGATTTACTTCCATACAACGGATATCAATTCCGGCTTCATTGAGCCATAAAACTGTTGTGGTAATTTCTTGAGAGAAGCTAGGAGCAATTAAAATAATGCGGGGAGTATTACTAATTAATCCTTCTTCTTCTGCTTCTAAACCTAAGAATTTATTAATATTTGAACGTGCGTTGGTGGGGTCTTTTTTTAGTTTGAGAAGAAACTGTTCGTGGGCGTGAATTACGTCTTCCAAGTCCATTGCTGAAATCATTGCTGCGTAGCGCAGGGCTTGTAATTCCATGTGTCCCCCGTCTTCTACTCGTTTTAATTCGATGACAACTAGGTTAGCTTCTTCGTCTAAAGCGAGTAAATCTATTCTGCGGGTACTGTTTTCCCAGTTGCTGAATTCTTCTGAGATAATGAATAAGTTTGGGTCGATGGATTGAGGATTATCTCTGAATAAGGGTTGTAGGTGTTCTCGTTCTAGCCATTGTGAGTTGGTGAAGTTTTTAGGTTTTATAAGTTGTAATTTTTTATTTGCTGTATCGACTTGATAAAAAGGCATGATGCATAATAATATTTTTACCGCTTAAAGATTATCATTAAAATTACATAATAATGTTTAAATTGCTCAATCAAATGCTTCGTTAGTTTTATATGCATTTGGTGAAGGGTTCTGTATTTAGGATTAAATCAAAAATGACTCAAGAGAATAAGTCAATTAACAGCCATATTGAAAAGTATTTGGATTACTACTGTAATTTATCTCATGCTCCTGGATTTGCAGTTTTATTAAAAGGACAATGGGGATGTGGAAAAACATGGTTTATCGAAAAGTACCGCGAGAAGTTAAAAGCAAAGAATCAAAAATGCTTATATGTCAGCCTTTATGGAATGACTAGTTTTTCTGAGATAGAAGATGCTTTTTTTCAGCAGTTACATCCCGTACTGTCATCAAAGGGAATGGCATTAACAGGAAAGATTTTTAAAGGATTGTTAAAAGGAGCATTTCAAATTGATTTGAATAGTGATGGTAAAAAAGATGGAACATGGAATATTGGTATTCCAGATATAAATATTCCTGAATATCTTAAAAATACCGGTAAAAGTATTTTGATATTTGATGATTTAGAACGTTGTCAAATTGATATTAGTAATTTATTAGGTTATATTAATTACTTTGTAGAACACGATGATTTAAAAGTAATTATCATTGCTAATGAAGATGAGTTATTAAATTCAGATACTAATGATTCCAGTAGTAATGATTTCAGCAGCAAGAATTCCAGTAGTAAGAATTCCAGTGATGATAATTCCAGTACTAGCTATCAAGTTATTAAAGAAAAGCTAATTGGAAAAACCTTTGGTGTATCGCTTGATTTTGAAGGAGCATTAGAAAGTTTTATCTCTATAGTAGATAATTCAGATGTTGAACAGTTTTTATCCGATAATATTGAATTAATAGAAAGTTTATACAAAAAAGCAAAGTTTGAAAATCTAAGATGTTTGAAGCAGATTATATTAGATTTTGACAGAATTTATAAAGTATTACCAGAAAAAGCTACAAGTAAGCCAGAGATTCTTCAAGATATTTTGAAAGTGCTTATGGCTTTTTCTATTGAAATTAAACGTGGAAATATGTTTGCAGCAGATATTAGTAAATTGCAAGATGAGTATGTATCTATGATGAGTAAGTCGGTTGATTCTCATCAAGGATATAATGAAACCACTAAGCAAAATAATGATGAAGAAACTAAGCTTGTAAAAATTCTTAGTACATACCCCGAACTGAATTTATATGAGCCATTTTTAGGTAAGGATTGGTGGGAAACATTTTTTGATAAAGGTATTTTAGATACCCAGGAACTAGAAATATCACTATCAAATAGTAAGTATTTTCAAGATGAAAATACCCCTAATTGGGTTAGATTGTGGCACTTCTCCTATCTTTCTGATGATGAGTTTGATAATTTACTTAAAAAAGTAGAATCAGAATATGCTAATAGACAATTTATTGAGCTTGGAATTATTAAGCATATTACGGGACTTTCCTTATTGTTCTCTGATGTTGGGGTATATCATAAAAGTAAAGAAGATATTTTTAAAGATTCAAAACTTTATATTGATTATTTGAAGAATAATAAATTAATTAATATTTCTGCAAATCAATATACTTCTGCTGAAGATATACTCGGAGGAGCTTATGAGGGACTTGGTTATCAAGGAAAAGAAATTAAAGAATTTAAAGAATTCTGCTCTTATATAAAAGGAGTTCAAGAGTCAGCAAAAGTTGAAAATATGCCTGATGATGCTCAAGATTTACTTACTATTATGGAGAATGATACATGGAAGTTTTATGGGATGATTTGTATAAGTAATTCTCCAGAACAAATATACTGTGATACTCCAATATTAAATTATATAGAACCATCCGTCTTTGTAGAAAAACTTTTAGAGATGGAGTTTGAAGATAAACGACGTGTTGGTTGGGCATTAACTGAACGATATCAATTTGATGATATTAATGGAAATTTATTGTCAGAATTGGATTGGCTAAAATCTATTAAAGATTTATTGCTAAAAGAAGCTGATACTAGAAAGGGTAAAATAAGCGGATATCGTTTAGAACGAATGACTAAAGAATATTTCAATCAAGCAATTGAAAAGCTTGAAATAAAGGCACAGAGCTAAAATAAAATTTCTACTCCTCCATTCCTGGTAACTCTAGTTGAATTGCTTCTTCTGTTTTCTGCGGTGCTTTTTTACTCCGACGTTTGGTGGTTTTACCTTTGGATTTTTTAGCAGCTTTGGTTTGCTGTTGGAGTTTTTCTCTTTCTGCGCGGATGCGTTCTAGTAAGATGGATGCGGGTTCGTCATTGGGGTTTTGGGGTACGAGTTCTCCGCGAAATGCTTTCTTCAGGATTGATTGAGTTGGTCTAAACGACTATTGGTTTGAAATATTTGCTGTCCAATAATATCTGAAAAATTGTACAAGGCATCTAAACGGTTATTTATTTCTATGATTTCTTCATATGGTGGTAAAGGAAATGGATAAGGATTGAGAGGACGGAAGATTGATATTTGGCTGACCACCTGAAGCATAAGATGCGTTGCGAATTGTTGGTTTTCTAGAACGCATATAATACTCAATATATTTAGATAATTCAAAGTTTTTAGAACAAATTGCCACTAAACTATCTGGACAGCAGCTATCAAAATCAAGAATACCTGTATTACCGATTGTGGCTCCAACGATAGATAAGTAATTAAACAAAATTAATTACACAATGTCATTGCGAGTGGAACGGAGTGAAACGAAGCAATCGCAAGGGCTGGGATTACTTCGCTTCGCTCGTAATGACGGTAAATATTTTTGTTCACCTACTTATCAAAACGCTTCCCTTTACAAACATTTTGCTAACGCTTAACCCTTTCTCCTGCCAGCGTTTGGGAATATTGTTCAATTATCCTTAAGTAATTTGGAGTACAATGATTAACGCACGAACATGGCAGTGCATAGATGGTCTATATCCCGAATTTTACTACTCGGAAGGTATATTACTCAAAGCTTCTTATTTGGATCAACTTGTGAGTATGATACGTTCATCTTCTTCACTGACCATCAAAACGTAATCTGCCATCTGTGCTGCTAAGTGGAGAACAATTGGGCGAGCTAGAGTATCTTTGTATTGCAATGCCATCCGACGTAATTCGTGTGTCAATATTGCCCAATGCTCTGGTTTATCTCCTGGTTGTATGCAAGCTACTGTTAATTCAAGTATTGCAGGGTTTGACCAGTAGAGTTGAGGTTTATCAAGTTTACTGAAATCAAGCTTTTCTTTTGGCATTGTATTAGATTTTTTACCAATGCTGAGAAATATGCGTTCATTGCTGTCCGAATTAAATAGTCCCTCTGTTGCTACACTTATTTGTTCAAGTTCCATCAAATTATCAAACAACTTTACTTTTTGTTTTTCTGTATCATGCAGAGCATACCATTCTGGTGTTTCTCCATCTTGACGTACTCGAACTACGCGAAGTTTTGGCATTAATTGAGGTGATTCTGCACCAAAAAATACTCCTTCTTGAGATATTTGCGTGTCTTGTAACCATGTCCAATATCTTCGTATATTTTGAGCATCGCAGAGAAGTAATGTATCTTTACCTCTTAATTCTTTGCTTGTCAGCATTCGTTTAATAAATGCTTTTATATCCCTTTTTAATTCGTTATTATCACCTGTGATGGATATTCCTTCTGTATTTATTTTTCTCAAAGCTTCATCATAGGGTATCCACTTAGGTAGACCATTATTATCAGATAAACCATTAAAAGTAGCTTCAATTATTTGGGAATCGGAACGTATTTTTACCATAATTGGTAAGATTTGTTGTTTCCCATGAGCGCTAGTTTTAGAGGTACGGTTAACTAACCATAAACCAACATAATTAATAGGGTCGGGAAGTGTTGCGGATGGAATAACAATACTTGGAGGAGCTATCTGTACTCCCAGCGAACGTAGTAGGTCTAAAAAAGAAGTTATCGCTTTCTGTGGTAGTTCTTCAAGTAAATTGTTAATTTCCTTTTGCTCTCGTTTATTTAACTCTCTACCTTTTTCTTTTGCAATCTTCTGATATTTATTTTTAACTTCCTCATGTTCGGGGACAAGAAATTTTGATACTCTGTCAATTTGTTCTTGAGCAAAGCCTAAGCGAATAGCTGCTTGGGGGTCTGTCCATTTAGGTTTCCAATGGTCTTCACCATACAGTTCAACTAATACTCCTACTTTTCCTGTTACAGGTGGATTTTTATTAACTGTTTCTGCTATTTCACCCATTCGGATATTGATAGCTTCTTCTCGTTGTTTGGAAGTTGGTTTCTTCTTATTATCTGTAGATAAAGATAAAGGTTCTGCCAATTTACTAATTGCTTGGGTGCGTATAGTTACAGTCAAATCTATATCTGGGAACTTATGAGTATCTGCTGTTGATGTTTTTAATCCCAGACAATACCATACTGCTTTTATAAGAGCATCGCGTGTTGAGGAATTAATATGCCAAATTTCAATTGTTAGTTCTTTACCAATACAGTTACGTATGGCTTCAAGGAGTCTTTTCCCTTCCAAACTAAGTTTTTCTACAAATTGTGCTAATAAATTTTCATACCTCACTTGAAATTCTTCATCGGTTTCAGCTTCTTTTTTAGAAAAACTTGTCCTTTCTGATTCTTGCTTTTTTAAAAGCTTATCGTATTTAACTTGGAATTTTTCTGATGATTCCGAAATTTTTTTTTGAAGAAGTTTATTTTTATCCAATTCTTGTTTCTTTAATAGATTCTCATACCGAGTTTTGAATTGCTCCTCTGATTCCGCTTTTCTTCTTTTTGGGACACCCATAGTCCAAGATGTTCCATTTGGCTTAGGTAAGTCAAATATTTTAGCGGATTTTTTGGTATCAATTTTATATTGAAACCGCTCATAGTTTATTAACTTCCAATCATCTTTTAACAACAATGCAATTTGTTCAATTAATTGACGACGGTTAATTGGTGGCAATCCTTTACCTACTTTATGACCTGGAATTATTCCGTCTTTATAAGTAATACAAATGTTAGGAATACCCTGAATATTAAGTGCTTGTTTGGGATTAGCTAAAATTTCTTGTGGAGTATAAGAAAGAGGGTTTAATTTCTCTAATAAATTAGCTAAATTATTATCCCATTTAGGCTCTCCTTTCCATACCAGTGGAGCAATTTGAAAGTATTCGGTATACCCATAAGGATTTATCTTTTCGCCCCATTTTACCTTGGTACGAATGTATACAGAGCTAGCTTGTCCTCCTAGCAAACCAGTATCGTTCAGACTGCACCACCGCCGTATGCTCATATCGCATTGCAGTTGGGGATATGACTGGAATGGAACGGTTTGTACTTTTAAAGTCAGAACTATTGAGTAATAGTAATTACGTTTGTTGTGCGTGTGTGACAAAGGAGGGAAAGATATTAATTCCGCTCCTTTTCCTTCCATTGGCGCACAGCGATAAAATTGAATTGTCTCATCATCCAATTTGAACTTTAAATCTGGGTTACTCAGTTGTGTTGCGAGAATGTCAGGCAATAGAATAAAACTATCTGCATTCTCGGTAATATTGGCAGTTCCGTTATCAAACTGTTTCCATAATTCTGTTTTTAGAGTCACCGATTCCCACTTGAAATTGTTGGGGGACTTTAACACCCGCATTACGGCTTCTCGTTGCTCAAAAGTTATTCCTTTTTTACGTTTATAGGGGTTCTCATCAGGAAATTCAGTATCTAGCCAATGCGAAAAAATAACTAATAATTTATCTGTTGGAATTTTAACTGGGCTGTATAACCAAAATTTCTCCCAAAGTTTACCAATGTAAATTAAACCGGGTATGCTTGCCCTTAAAGCTGCATTAAGCGATGCGATGGGAATACTTACTTTGTTACTGGAACGATTGTCTCTTACTACAACAAGATTTTTGATTAAATCTTTGGCTTCTTGTGGAAACTTAAGTGCATAAAATTGTTTTTCAGGTAAGTTGTGTTTGAGTTGGAAAGCGCACAGGCGAATTTTGTTGTATTGAGCTGACATAAATTAAATTAGGTGGTGAATTGTTTACAAAAAAATATCAAAAAAGATTTTTGGTGTTGGCGATTGCGTCATAAAATGGGCGATAAAGTGCCTGAACTATTTGCTTGTCGATTTTATTAGTTTGCTCCTCTGAGTCTTCAAAATAAGGCTGTAGCAAATCTCGGATACCAACAAGGATGCTGGTTGAAGGTGTATCTTCTTGTTCGTTCATCTGTGCAACGTTTAGCCCAAATTTGGCATCGCACCAAAATAATTCTGCGTTACTACCACCGCGAATCAAACGACCTACCACTTGCCAGAGAGAAACGGTAATATCCCAATGCATCGCTTTTAGGTTCTCTTCATCAAGGGTTCTTAGTCTTATTGGTAGGTGTAGCAACCGCAGCCATTGACGATAAGCTTTATCTCGAAAATTAGTACCTAACTCCTCAAGATTTTTCCCTGTAGCTGTTTTATAGTTTTCAATTGCCCAACGGTTGATGGAGTGAATTGCATAGCTGAGGTCGTCAGGGCTTGGGTGGGGTAGAACCAGGAAGTAAGCAGCCCCAATTGCTGCCATGCCATTTTCATCAACAATATTGTGACCGCGCTCCATTGCTTTTAGCGGAGCTATTAAAATCACTTTGTCAGGTTTGTAAGCGAACTCAGATACTCGTCCTCGTTGCAATCTGCTATTACTTTCGTTTTCTGAGTCATCATCTAACCACTCAGATTTATTATCATCTTTTGTTAATGCTATAACTCGGTTTCCCCAACCTAAACTAATTAGATGGTCGTGGACTATTTTTACCTGTTCGTAGCTGTTAACAGCTAGTAGGATTTTTCGTCCTTTAAGGTCTGCTAGTTTTTGTTCAAGATATTCTTCTTCTACTAACTTAGTGACGATTTTCTCCAGATTCTTCTGTTTTTTATCCCCTGTTCCTGATACAAAAATTGGTTTATTTTGGTTATCGTATAGCTGTAAAAACTCTGAGTTGATTGAAAATTCTTTATCAGTATTTGGTGACAGGACTCCGGTTACTGGTATATCAACATGGTATGCAGGAGATTTACCCGCCCAACTGGTTCCTGACATCAGCAATACGTGAGGACTTGCGATGTTGTCACTGGCGAATAAATCATTGAAGTGTAAAAGTGACCAACGACCAACTCCCGTACACCGGAAGAATCGCAAACTTCCTAATTTTTCTTTGTAAGATTTGTGATACTGGAATGCAAACTGATTTCCCATTGGCATTGCTGGGATTACAGAATTATAGTCGGCGGGTGGTGCCTGAAACCACATTGAATCTTCTGCTTCTAGGTTAAGAATATCTTGTACCTGTTTCCATCGGCTCATCATGAAACGGAGCTTCTCTTGTAAAACACAAACCAATAAAGCAAACTCTAACTTGATGGCTATTTCTTGACTCTTCTGGGGTTCTAAAGGAATTGTGGCTTTTTCATCAACCCATTCACGAAGAGCTTCCTTCTTACCACTACCTTTATGAGTTAGTGTAAAAAGTGAGTCTTTATCGCAATCTAAATTATTTATATAAGGTTCAAATATATCCTTCATTAAATTGTCGGCATTTTCAATTCCGACTAAATCAATAGCAACTTCTCGCAACAGTAACCAATCCGTAAAATATTTTTTACTATTTTGCCATTGAGATAATTCAGGACAATCCCCTCCTAACATCCAATAAATTTGGTCTGTTACTCGTTTAGCTTGTTGGCAAGCATCCCACCAATCACTAGCAATTTTTTTACTAAGTGGTTGAGAATTTTTGTGTCTTAATTCCGAGTCAACTTTCTGTAAAATTTTATCTAACCAAGCATCTCTTGTTGGTCGGCATAGTGTTTGTTCGGGGCTAAATGCTTTATCTAGATAAGCTTGATATTGGTCTACTTCATCTATAATTACTAAGTCGCTACGCTTCCAAACCAACTCAGTATAAAGTAAACTTTCTCGGTTTATCTGTTGCGGTACTCTACTGTAAATTAAACTTCCTGGTGTAGCAATCCAAATAGAAGCTTTCACTAAGTCACGTTCTTTTTGATGGTAAGAGCATACACTATAAGCAGGACAAGCCGCTTTTACTTGGGATGAATTTGACTGTTTCTCCGAAGACTCGTCATTTTCTGTGTCTGTTGCTTCTGATTTTTTGATTAATTCTAAAGACGAACAAGGTTGTTGATTTATTTCAAAAGGTTTTGTTATTTCGGGTTTAACTAAACCACTCAACAGGCAAGTATTACTTAACCATTGAAAGCCAGTATGAATTTGATTAAATGGTTCTTCTGGGTGGTTATTGTAAACAGCTTGATGCAAGCGATTAATATGACTCTTTCTGTTTGAATTTCCTAATATTGGAGCGACATTAGTAATTCCTACATCAGCAAAAGTCTTCGCCAATTCAAATATTTGGAGAACATCTCCTACTATTAACGTAACGTGCAATCCTTTTCTGGCTGACCAAACTGCCAGAACTTTCATTAAATTTGATTTACCTGATGATACCATCCCTACCAGATGCATCATCCTATTTATAGTTAGAGATTCGACTGGAACTAAACAATCGTTATCACCAAAGACCTTAAATTTGGTATTCTTTATCCAATTTTTCCACAGTGGTTTTAGACCCCGCTTCTTAATTTGTTTATCCATCCATGCTGCGGTATCTTCCAGTTCCTTCCAAGTTATACTTATAGGTTCGCGCCTTTGATTACCAGTTAAATCGTGACCGTTTGGCGGAGTTTTTACTAGTGCAGAAGGAATTGTAATTGTTTCTATGATTCCGTTAACTTTACATTGATATGTTTGGTCAGCTTCAGCCCATTTTATTTTGCGTCTTTTTAACAATGGGATAGAAGAATTTAAGGTTTTAGCATATACGTCAAATCTAAAATTTGCAGTTGTTATATTGGTATTTATTTGGAAATCATTTAGAGATTCAGATACTTCATATCCTCGCCTATCTATTGGCTCTGAGCGATAATGTTTAAGTGCTTCATCCCACAGATATGGTCTTCTGTAATTTGTCAGCAAATGACGTGCAGAGGCATACATTTTATGCTGTAACTGGTTCCAATTTTTGAATTCTGGGATAGAAAAAGGATAACCTGTTAGTAATATCCAGAGATTTTTTGCAGGTGCATTTGGAACTAAAGATTTTAATAAATATAGTCCCAATTCCACATCACATAATTTTTCGTCTAATCCTTCTTTGATTAGCCGATTTCGCCATTCTTTTGTATTTCTCATATTTATGCATTTCTCATGATTGGCATTCTGAAAAATTTTAAAAATCAAATTGAAGTGCCATATTCATCATTCTTGTTGGTTATTTACAACGACTTAGTTTTTTCTCAACTTTTTGAATAAAAGCATCTTCAAACATCACCTGTGACTTTTTAAATTGCACAGGACAATGATTTATAAATTCTTGAATATACTCGTCTCCGTATTCTTTAATTTCGTCAGCAAATACAAAAAATGCTTCATTATATGGCTGATGGGAAAGTTTAGGAATAGGCTCGTTAACGCTATGCGCTAAGTTATATGCAGATTCCCAAAATTTGACATCAACTGCCCAGACGGTTTTATCAGGAAATACAATTTGTAAGTCGTATTTATCACAATCAGGATAAAGAGTAACTTCTAGCTCTAACTCTTTCATGCGTTTTTCTATTCTTAATTCCGCACACCCAGGACGGTGAACAAAATATCGCAGCCCCCTTTTTAGCCATAAAACTTTGTCATCTTTATCGCACTCAAAAGGAACTGATTCTTTCCTTTGTTTATTGCAATGCTTATTCTCACACTTTAATTGATTGTCCGTAGTTCGATGCATTAACCCGCCACAGTAACCGCAACAGTAAAACTTCCCCTGTTTTTTGTAAGAAACTGGAGCTTCTTCATAGCTATCTTCTAATACTTTTTGTAATGGCTTAAGTTCTAGAACGCTTTTAACATCTAAGTCTCCCTTTGTAATGACAGGATGGGTGACAAGTAAACGGCGAAATTCTACATATAAACTTGGGTTTCCTGCCGACTTTTTAAACACTTCTTCCATTACCTCTTTTTGAATTCTGTCGGCTTCATTAATATATGACCCGTCTAACTCAATACAAAATCCACTAGGCTTTTGGTCTTCTATAAATCGAACATCCTTCCACTCTTCTGGGGAGTTAATTTCAATAGTCCAATCCTTTATAGGAAGTCCCCCCCAATTACTGAGAAAGTCTGGAACCCCTTGAGGTTGGGCTTTATTTTGCATCACACAAAAAGCTTGTAACTTTTCTACTCCCAGTTGCAGAACAGGTGGATAAGGAAAAAGTTTCTGCTTTTGAATTTGTTGTGCATACTGCACTACCCCTTTAGCTATTTGACGCAAAGTTGATTCATCATTCGTTGTTTTTACATTTTTTGAACTTGCCTTTGTCTTGCGATTAGGTTTACTACCGGGTACGTAAGAGTTTATGTCGAATCTCCTCTGCCCAGATGGTGTCCTGATTGCATGAATCTTGCCCGCAGCTTCCCACCGCCTCAAGGAATCTACACTCACTCCCAGTCGTCGTGCTGCCTCTTTGGGACTTACATACTCTGTAATAGCTTTTTCCTCAATTCTTGTTTTATAAAATAACACAAATACATAGATTTTCCTATGCAAACCTATGCATTTTTATAATAATAATTTTGTGTAGTTGCTGAAAAACTTATATACTTAGACTTTTAGCTCATCAAACCTACTATTATGGCTTCAGCTTAAATAAGTGACTTGCTTGCATTGCCCATCAATAGAACTAAACTTGTCTGGTTTGTTCGCGTATAACCAAGCTTGCCGCTTTCTTTATGATTTTGACTTTAGTAGAACATAAATACTATTATGTTGTTGTCCTTTGGCGCGGACATCTAGACCGATTCAAGCCAAGTACACAGTGACATCTACTCCCGAATTCTTAGAGGTAAGCAATGAAAGAATTTGATGATGCCCAAGAATTAACTCAACTGCAAAAAGCAGAGTATGCAGCACAGCACTTTGCTGAAGCAGTTTACCACGAATGTAAAGCTTGGACAGTAGTTACGAGAAAAACCTATGGAGTGCGATCGCTTTTTCGGGATGTTAAGAGCGAGATGGTAAAAGAGATTGTTGAAGAGAAAAATATGAACCACATCCGGAATTCCATCCATGTTGTCTCAGATAGCGGTTATATCAAATTTACGCCGAATGAAGCTTACCTGATAGCTAAGTCTTTATTGCCAGGAGAAAGCGAGGAAGGCACAGCTTTATAATTGCGTTTTCCTTGTTTTGGAAATGGTACAAATTGCAATAAAACTTTATGGGGGGGAGGCGATAAAAAGGGTAGTCATGACGCTCAGATTACGACTGTTCGGAATTTGAAAGCAAGAACCAGTTTGCATTGTTATGCAAAAATATTGCTCGTAGTTAGCCCTCTTGAGGGCATATAGTAATATTTTTGGATAGGCGATGTGTACTATAAATATGTCTTGCAACGTCCGCTTCTAAATTAAAAACGTGAAATCAGTAGAGTTATTTACGGGTGCTGGAGGTTTGGCGATAGGAACAGCTATGGCTGGTTTCCATCATCTGGCACTTGTCGAACGGGATAAGCATAGCTGCCACACCATCCGCGAAAATCAACAGCGAGGTATTGCCTTTGTTAGTGATTGGTGCGTTCATCAAATGGATGTGGCGGATTTTGATTACTCTACCGTTAATGGGGAAATAGATTTACTGGCTGGTGGTCCGCCCTGTCAGCCGTTTTCTATTGGCGGTAGG
This sequence comes from Cyanobacteria bacterium J06621_15, assembly GCA_038525335.1. Lineage (GTDB taxonomy): Bacteria > Cyanobacteriota > Cyanobacteriia > Cyanobacteriales > Nostocaceae > Rivularia. Next base: position 17,235 of record JBCBHT010000133.1, read on the forward strand.
CATGGTGCCCATCTTGACGAACGGGATATGTTCCCCCGTTTTTTTCAAGCTGTACGCGAATTACGTCCTAAAGCTTTTCTGATTGAGAATGTGCGGGGATTACTACGTAAAAATTTTATCAATTATTTTGAGTATATTACTCTACAACTTGCTCACCCAGAGCTAGAGCCTAAACCGGATGAATCTTGGGTTGACCATTTGGCGCGGCTGGAACGTCATCACAACAGTAGTATCAGTGATGACCTTGGTTATCGAGTTGTTTTTAGGTTACTCAATGCAGCTGATTATGGCGTACCACAAAAACGGGAGCGAGTTTTTATTGTTGGTTTCCGTTCTGACTTAAATGCTAATTGGTCTTTTCCCGAACCAACCAATACTAAAGAGGCGTTGATTTGGCATAAGTGGGTGAGTGGTGAGTATTGGGAGAAGCACAGTATTTCTAGTAATGACCGTCCAGAAATGCCAGCTAAATTGCGATCGCGTTTGGAACGATTTGGACCAAACTTGTTGGGAACAATGGCTGCACCCTGGCGTACTGTCCGCGATACTATTTCTGACCTACCACCACCTGAAAATGTTGATATAGCTGCATCGATACCCAACCATGTTTATAATCCAGGGGCGAGAAGTTATCCAGGACACACAGGTAGTCCTTTAGATGAGCCAGCTAAAACCTTGAAAGCTGGGGTACATGGTGTTCCTGGTGGTGAGAATATGCTTGCCTTGCCAACTGGGGAAGTGCGTTATTTTACGGTACGGGAGGCAGCGAGGTTGCAGACTTTCCCCTCGGACTACTATTTCCCCTGTACCTGGGGTGAGTCGATGCGTCAAATTGGGAATGCTGTACCTGTCAGTCTTGCTTATCTTATTGCTTCTAGTATCCGCGACCATTTACGTGAAGTCTGTCACAAAGATACGGGTAGTGGGGAGCTTTACAACAAATCGACTGTCGGCTCAAAATAGTAAGTGCTGTCTAGTTCTATTTACTATGCCCTTAGAGGTTTTTCAGGCACCTGCCACCTTGCGCGAACAGTTAATCGAGTTTCAATCTAGACAGCAATGCTATCCTCTCACGGAACTCGACCAACTTAAAGAAGAGTTGGCTGGCTATGTTGGTATCTATTTACTTTACTACAGGGGACAACTTCCTCTGTACTCGGGTATCCGGACTGCCAATCAGCACTCCTGTTGTATGCCAATTTACATCGGGAAGGCGGAGAATCCAGGTAAGCGTACTGGCAAGGGAAGCGTTGCGGGAGGGTTGATAGGACGTTTAAGAGAGCATAGAAGTTCTATTCGCCAAGTAAACAACCTTGATATTGCGGATTTTGATTTTACAGTCGTGGCAATGGCGGTTGATTTAGTTGCTTGGGGAGAAGCTGTGTTGATACGGCACTTCCAACCCGTGTGGTGCAGTATTATTTCTGGATTTGGCATCCATGCGCCAGGTAAGGGACGAGGAGCGCAGATGCGTTCGATGTGGGATGAAATACATCCCGGACGGTCATTTGCAGTACAGTTACCAGCTAATCCGGTTACGATTGAGAGTTTGCAGCCCCAGGTAGCGCAACATTGTCAAAATTTAGCCGTGCGCTTAGGGTGTCCGATGGAAGAACGGTAACAAGCGGATTTATTGCTCGTTAATGGTTTTCGTTATGCCTTTTCATAAATTAAAGTAATTTATTGATATTAAGTTATTTCATCATATGAAAGATTTTATTAATTGGATAATTACATTTACACCCAAAATTGGTTTTATTTCTGATATTATTGCTGTTCAGGGTGGAGTGATTGCAATTGCTTTACCTCTAAGTATAGACATTATCTCTAGAATATCCGAACGCTATCAATCAGGTGTAATAACAAAAAAGTTTAACCAAAGGTGGGTAATAAAATTACTTCCTATACTATCAATTACTGATATTATTATAGGGATAAATTTAAAATTATTTGTTCAAAATGATTTAATAAATGGCTACTTGAAAGTTTTAGGATGGTTAACATTTGTTATTTTTTTGATTTCGGTTGGGGTCTTATTTTTATTTTTTGAAACTCTTAGACGCTACATAACTGACACTAATTTTCTATTAGAAGAATTGTTCAAAGATATGGAAGAATCACTTTCCCTTCCACGAAAAAAAAAAGGAAAGTGGTAGAAAAAAATTAATCAGGAAACAGAAACGATTGGTTGAAGCTTTAGAAGGGACAGGTGACATATTAGTTTTTGATACTAAAAATAGAAAAAGAGACAGAGAAATAGAGAAAGGATTAAATAAAATTGGAAATAAAATCAAGCAATTTATTGATATTCAAAAAAATAGACCAGAAGAATTTGAGATTTTA
>JBCBHT010000134.1:0-14485 GCA_038525335.1 Cyanobacteria bacterium J06621_15
ATGATTTTAACGATTATCAAGAAGCAATTTCATGGAGCATATTCCTGAAGTCTTCTAATGGCTCATCAAAATCGTCCGACATTTCAATTAGACCTTTTGCGCTGCCAAATTTAGGATATGGCTTTTCTGCTTTAACCGGAATAATTTGAAATGACGTTCCATCATTACGGAATATAATTACTTCTTTTCCGTTTGCAGCTTCTTCGATTAATTCTGCAAGCTTGGTCTGAGCTTCTTTTAAATTAACTTTGTGCATTGCTATTTTTTTATACTTGTTTGAATAATTTTTAATAGGGTTTATGTTTATATTTTACTTGTTTTAGCGTAAATTTATTGAAGAGAAATAACCGCAGAGGACGCGGAGAGCGCAGCGAAAAGTATGGTCTTGGGGGTTTCCCCCATGTAAGCGAAGCTTTCTCGTAGAGTACAACTTTTCAAGCTAGAGGGAAGAGGTAATGAGAAATATTTCTTTTTTTCGGTAAGTTAATGGTGCGTAACGGCATTTTCAAATTCACAAGTTTTTATTAATAGTTATTCAAGCCGTTACACACCCTACAAATAAAGGTCAAAGGTCAAAGGTTAAAGGTTAAAGGTTATAACAACTAACAACTAACAACTAACCACTAACAAATTTAAACATTCATCTGCTGCTTTTGATAAAGGGAATAATACAATCCTTTTTGCTGTAATAAATCGTCGTGGGTTCCTCTTTCGACAATAATTCCTTTTTCCATTACTAATATCATGTCGGCTCTTTTTAATGGTGCGAAACGATGTGCTATTAAAAATACGGTTTTCCCTTGGGTGGTGCTTTTCAAGTTTTGCAATACTTGCTGCTCGGTTTCGCTGTCTAATGCGCTGGTTGCTTCGTCTAATACTAAGATTGGTGCTTCTAATAAAAACAATCTGGCTAAAGCAACTCGCTGTCTTTGTCCTCCCGATAATGCGGTTCCTCTTTCCCCGACGTTGCTTTCGTAACCTTGGGGTAGTTCGCTGATGAAGTCGTCTGCGACTGCCATTTTTGCGGCTTGTACTACTTGCTCTGCGGAGATTTCGGGGTTTCCTAATGTAATGTTTTCTAAAACGCTACCGTTAAACAAAAAGTCTTCTTGCAAAACTACTCCGATTTGTTGACGTAAGGAAGCTAAATCAACGCTTTTTACGTCGAATCCATCGATTAAAATCCGTCCGGATTCAATTAAATAAAGTCTTTGTAGTAGTTTTGAAAGGGTGCTTTTTCCGGAACCGCTGCGACCAACTATTCCAATAAATTGACCGGGTTCTACGTTAAAGGAAATTCCTTTAAGAACTGGTTCGCTATTGGGTTTGTAACGGAAGAATACCTGGTCGAAGTTAACTTCTCCTTGGAGGGGTGGTAATACTAATCCGGTTCCTGGTTCTGCTTCAGGAGAAACGTTGAGAATGTCGCCGATTCTATCTACCGATAACAGTACTTGCTGTAAATTTTGCCACAGTTGAACTAATCTTAATAGTGGACCGGTTACTCTTCCGGAAAGCATTTGAAAAGCTACCAGTTGACCAACGGTAAAGTTACCGTCAATCACTAGTTTGGCTCCAAACCACAGGATTAACAGGCTGGAGAATTTTGTTAAAAAGTCGCCGATGTTACTGCTAATATTTGATGTTGTGGAAGCTTTGAAACCTGTACGAATAAACCGCGCAAATAAGCCTTCCCATCTATCTCTTGTGGCTGGTTCGGCTGCATGTGCTTTGACTGAATGAATTCCCGTAATTGTTTCTACGAGGAATGATTGACTGTCAGCACTTCTATTAAAGGTTTCGTTGAGCCATTTACGCAAAACTGGTGTTGCTGTCAGGGTTAATATGGCAAATAACGGTAGTACTGCTAGCGCTACGAAGGTCAGGGTGCTGCTGTAGTAAAACATTAGCACTAGATAAACTACAGCAAATATGCTGTCGAGAACTACTGTTAATGCTGTACCCGTGAGAAATTGACGGATTTGTTCTAATTCTTGAACTCTTGCTACCGTATCTCCTACCCGTCGCGACTCGAAATAGGATAAAGGTAAGCGCATCAAATGACGAAATAACTGCGCTGATAAACTTAAATCCAAGCGACGTGCTGTATGGGTGAAAATAAATAAACGCAAAATCCCCAACACCGACTCAAATACCGCTACCAACAAAAGTGCGATCGCCATTACGTCGAGAGTCGCCAAACTCTCTTGTACCATGACTTTATCGATGATGACTTGGGTAATTAATGGTGTGGCTAATCCCAGTAGTTGTAAGGTGAAAGATGCCAGGAGTACTTCTGTAAGTAAACCTTTATATTGCCAAACCGCTGGTAAAAACCAACTTAAATTAAACCTTTCTTGTTTTTGGGTTTGTTCAACTTGCCATAAATAGCCATTCCAAGAACTTTCAAGTTGTTCTTGAGATACGGTTTCACAGGTATAGTCCGGATTTTGCGGGTCAGCAATAATCAAGTTATTACCTTTGCGTCCGTAAGCTACAACCCAATTAGCTTGCTCCGAATTACCCCGCAAAAATAAAGCTGGAAAAGAAAGTTGTTGCAAATCATCCCAATCAACCTGCAACCTCCGCAGCACCAAACCCAGCTTTTCCGCAGCTTCCACAACATTTTTCGGACGCTGGGAACGTACTTGACGCTGTACCCATTCTAACTTCGCCGAAATTTCCAAATACTGCGCCACCATTGTTAAGCAAGCAGCAGCACTGTTAGCGCTGGAGACGAAAGGGTAGCCGGATGTGGGGGGAGGAGGGGGGGAGGGGGCAGAGGGGGCAGAGGAGGCAGAGGGGGCAGAGGGGGCAGAGGAGACAAAATATTCTACTAAATTGCTTCCTCCGCTTCCTCCGCTTCCTCCGCTTCCTCCGCTCCCTCCACTCCCTCCGCTCCCTCCGCTTCCTCCGCTCTCCCCTCCGTGCCAAAATTCTTCAATCCGTGGTGTTGATAATTCCTTCCATAAATCTGTATTGGTACGCAGCACTAAAACTTCTTTACTTGCTGCTACAGCTTTACATTCTGTGGGATAATTATTTAAACTACCAAACCATTCTCCTTCTGCTAAAGTTGCTATCGGCTTTCCGATACCTGATTCGCGGAGACGAACTTTTCCAGAAACGATGAGAAATTGATAACCAACTGCTTCTTGGTTCCAAATTTTCTCTCCCAAACGAAAATCAAGAATATCCGATTGATTTTGCAATATAGTTTGCTGTTCTTCACTCAGCCAGGATAATGGTGGTTGCTTCCAAGCTGGGGAAGATGACGCTATTGCTTTAGGAGAATGATTATCTGAAGCTTTTATTTGACTTGAAGTTTGACTGTCAGCTTTTGAATTTTCTCGGCTAGCCATTTCTCAAACAGTTCATTTTGTAGTGCTTGCTTAAGTTGAGTATCTTCTAATGATGCAGGTAGGAGCTGTTCTACGCGAAACAATCCATAACGCTCCTCTAGTTCTACAGGTCCTAAAATATTTCCAGGACTAGCTATATCTACAGCAGCTCGAAGTCTATCCGGCATTGTACCTCGACTCACAGGTCCCATCATGCCATTGACAATTTTGTCGTCAGCAAGGGAATATTCCCTAGCAAGCTGCTCAAAACTAGTACCTTCTTCGATTTGGGTGTGCAACTCCTCAGCTAACTCTCGATTATCAACAATAATTCGAGAAAGTACCACTCTATCCAAAAAAACTTTTCTTTCAATAAAATATTCAGCTAATTTTGGTTCTGCTACTAAACTTTTAAGTTTTTCTAATTTAAACCCAAAAGCCACTGTTGAATGGAAAGTAGCGTAATCGGTACCGCTATTAACCAACCAATCCTGAAACTTTTGCTGGTCGCTCAGCTGGTTTTTAAGCCGAAAATCAATAATTGCTTGTTCGGTTAAAGCTGGTGAAAGCTCTATCTCTTCTCTTGCTGCAATTTCTTGCTCGATTACATCTTGACGTAGAATATCCCTAATAAACTGACCTAATTTTCCGCTAATTTGTAAGTATTGTACTGCTTGCTTTACTGAAATTAGCCGGTCATCAACGGTTAGAAACGATGAAGATTCCATAAAGTTAATACTTAGAAAAACCTTTAAAAAATATACAGTGACAATATTATCAGCAGTCGCATTCAACTGATACTCAACATCCGATAATGCTACTTCAATGCAAAGCTATATTGCAGCAAAACCCGCAACAAATCTTGATTGCTGTTGCGTGTAAATACTTGCTAGTTGCCAAAATGTAAACAACTTATATTTGAGAAATACATTTAAGAAAGTACCATATTTTAAATATTTGCCTGCACCCAAGCAAACAGCATCGCAGTAGCAGCTCCTATCAAGGTATTGAGAACATTAACTAATTCATTAGTTAGCCACGAATATCGGGATTGCAAAGTCGCTCCAATCACACTTTCTAAATTTGTGGCTATAAATGCTGCTAATACACACCACAGAATTCCCCACAGGTCTATCAAACCGACTCCCCAGCCAAGAAGTGCTAGCACCACCGAAGCGAAGATTCCAGCAAGGGTTCCTTCGAGGCTAACTGCTCCTTCAGTACCTCTAGGAACTGGTTTTAAAGTTGTAATCAAAAAAGTTCGTTTACCGTAAGCTTTTCCAACTTCACTAGCACAGGTATCGGAAAGCTTAGTGCAAAAACTCGCGACGTAACCCAAAATTAGCAACGAACCGAGAAAAGCTGCTTCGTTCATTCCCAGCCAATTGATAATTCCTATTCCCAAAGCACATAAAGCAGCGGTAAAAGCAGAACCCCAAACGTTTTCCGGTCCTCTAGCACCGGAGCGCTTTTCAGCAATTCCCTCCGCTTCTTTTTGTTCCATCCCGATGCGAGTGACACCAGAACCAACTACAAAATAAACGCAAACTATCGCATATCCTTTCCAACCAAGGGTTCCCCAAATCAAAACACCAAGCAACCAAGCATTTAGTATTCCAGCAGTCGTAAGCAACTTTTTCGGTGCTAGCCAAACTATAGCTAAAAGTACTGCATTTAATACAACTGCTACGAGCCAAGAATTAGAGAAATCAAATAAAGACAGCATCACTTATTTTCTACTAATGTTTGGTAATGTCATCCGTCACATCATAAGTATTGCAATTAACCGTCCATACGCCAAGTTTGCATTCAGGGGATGGGTAATTGGTAATGGGTAATGGGTAATAGGTAATGGGTAATGGGTAATGAGTTATGAGTTATGAGTTATGAGTTATGGGTAATTGGTTAATTTACTGTTAACTGTTCACTGTTCACTGTTCACTGTTCACTGTCTATCGCAAAATCATAAAAATTTAATCTATAAGTGAAATCTACAATACAAAAAAATGTCAAGGATAAATTTTACATTTTTTCAAAAAATTATCATGACTCAGGTTTTAATTACTTGACTGAAAATCAAATAGCTATTAATCTAAATTCCACTACAACAAAAAAATAATTTATTTAATAAAACTACTATCCTTACTTATTTCGCTTAATTTTCACTTTAGGCAATACAGCAAATAACAACATATATGTGAATAAGTTATTTATTATACTAACTATCGATATAAAAATTTTTACTGAGGGGGAGCATAAATTTACAAAGGATTACCTGAAGTAACTGGGTTAGATATGAAATTAATACTAATGTCAAGTAAACATTTGCTTTTATCTTCGGCTTGAAATTAGAAAAAATATCTGTTGATTCATTCTACATAGTTTTTAATTTTTACAGTAACTAAAAGTCAGCAATAAATATCTTTGAATGCGAAAAAATCCTATGGAATAAAATCGCATTATAATTTTTATTATGGAAAGAAAAATAGAAATATTTTCTACAGATAAACAATTTTATAAATTCAAAGTTTTTATGAAGATTAAGTAAATTTATTGTAGGTTTGAGGTTAAAGTAAACACATGGTCTCTTTTTTTACACTAAAAAGGAGTACTTATGAATATTAAGTAGATAAGCATCATTCCTTCGGGTTGGAAAAATATGACAGAAAGTGTCCGGAAAGGATTGTTAGATTCAGTAAGTCAGTTACGTATAAATACTAATAATACAATTATCAATGATACATTGTCTGCTTTTGACGCAAATGATGTGTATAGCTTTAACCTAAAAGGACGTAGTAGCTTTAAGCTTAGTCTTGATGGTTTGAGTGCAGATGCGGATGTAAAACTGCTTCAGGATAAAAATGCTAATGGCAAATTTGATAAAGGTGAAATAATCCTCTATTCCAACAATGGAAGTGATTTAGCCGAATCTATTAATACCAATTTAGCTGCTGGGGATTATTATATTGAAGTTTATTCTTACGACAAAAGAGCAACCAATTACCGTTTGACTATTTCAGGGGTTCCGTTTGATGGAGCGGGAAATTCTCTAAATAATGCTCGTGAAATTGCTGTAGATTCTCAAACCAAGAGTATTAGTGATTGGGTAGGTAAAGCAGATTCCCAAGACTACTACAAATTTAATCTTGCTAACACTAGTGACCTTAAAGTTGCAGTTGATGGTTTGAGTGCTGATGCTGATTTGCGTTTGCTTTCAGGAGAAGGAAATATTCTGCTTAGCTCGCTCAACAGTGGTGCTGCTTCAGAGTCAATTACTCAAACTTTAGAAGCTGGAAATTACTATCTAAAACTTTATTCTTACAACAACAGCGAGACTTACTACAACCTCAAATTATCAGCATCCCCAGCACAAGAAATCATTTCAGATTCTTCAAATATTCAACCAATTCCGACATCTACTTCTGACACCGGAGCAAATTCACAAGCAAATCAATCGTCTCCGATTCCAACTTCTGCTGCGATTCCCCAATCAGGAGGAAATACGCGCAGCCAAGCTGGTACTTTAAGAGCTGATACTTTTACATTCGAGTCGGGTTATAGTCGAACAATTTTTTCTGGTAACGGTAACGTTGACTATGTTAATGGAGCGCGGGATTTAATTGATTTATCTGGTTTTGCTTCAAATACAGTTAACTTGAGTTATGCTAATAGCCCTAATGGAGGTGTAGCTTACAATCCAGGAAATGGAACCCGAATATTTGATGCATTAAGCTTTGGTGATGGTAGTCAGATTTTGTTTGAAGGTATCGAAGCAATAAGATTTGCCGATACCACTATCAATTTATCGGTAACAACAAATGACCCTCAATTTAACAACCAGTGGGATTTACACTCCATGGGGGTTCATAATGCTTGGCGTTTTACTACTGGTACAGGTAATGTCATGATTGGTATCCAAGACACGGGTCTAGGTACTGATAGTAACGGAAATATTCACCCCGATTTACGCCAAACCGATTTTGTTGGTAACAACTATCTTGATGAATGGGGTAATTTCTCCCACGGAACTTCGGTACAGGGAAGCATTGCAGCAATAAGCAATAACAACCAAGGAGGAGCCGGTATCAACTGGAACTCTGATTTGATGCATATTGATGTTGTAGGTGAAGATGCTTCAGATTACAACCTAGCTAATGCAACACAAGCAATGATAAATAAAGCCAACGCTCAAGGTAAACGTTTGGTAGTTAATATCAGTTTGGCTGGTGGTTACTCAATAGAGTTTGAGCAATTAATTGCAGCTAACCAGGGTAATGCTTTGTTTGTAATTGCTTCTGGTAATGGCAACAGTGATACAATTGCTAGTCCCGCAGATTTAGCCAAAAAATACAGTAATGTAGTGGCTGTTGGTTCTTCTTGGGGAGCTAAAGATTGGTACGGTAATGCTAAAACACCAGGTGAAAGAGTTTCTTACAGTAATTGGTGGGGTTCTAATTACGGTGATGGCTTAACTGTAACTGCACCATCTGAATTTTTGACCACCAGCGCAAATAAAAATAGTTCGGGTCAATTCAACTTTGGCTATGACGATAAATTCAATGGGACTTCAGCTTCAACAGCAAACGTTTCAGGGGTTGCTTCATTGGTGTGGAGCGTTAATTCAAATTTGAGTGCAGGACAGATAAAAGCAATCATTTCTGAAACTGCTAATGATTTGGGTCAACAAGGTTATGACAAAGTTTATGGTCACGGGTTTATTAATGCTGATGCAGCAGTACGAAGAGCTTTAGCTATTGCACGCGGTTTTGCTTAATCTGTCAAACATTATCTAAAAAGCAATCATAAAGCACATTTTTTGTTCAAGATTCATTTTTAAAATAAGGGTTAGCATCTATTTTTATAAGAGATTAGGGAGTATCAATGTAGAGACGTAGCAGTGCTACGTCTCTTGACGTTTTGGGGAAAATAAACCAGTCCAAGATAATTAAAGGAACTAATAGGACTCCACCACATTAATTTTGATGGGTTTATAGTGAGGATTTAATCTTCAATAATCAACAATTGGTATTAGGTATTTGAATTTCAGTATATTTTCAATTACCAAATGCCATTTTTTTTTGTAATCATCTTTTTAATCGCTATTTTCTACTTTAGAAGATTTACTTTTACATAAAAAGCGAATGGACGAAGAATAATTTGAAGAGAAGATAAGAAAAATTCTCTAAAAAAAAATATTGTTCTTAATACCTTCTTCACATAAGTCTACTTATAAGTTTGCTAAGTAACTAAAACTTGTTCTAAAACAAGAAAAAAATTACCAACAATGTTTATTTATCCGGATTATTTTAATTTTTCCCTGAATATAGTAAATTCTTTTTTTTCAGTACCTATTGCTCGATTAATAATTAATGTTTTTAAGTATTTATTTTATCACTATCTACTTAAGTAGTATAGATAAACTATTAAGACAAGTAGCCAAAAATAGGATATTAACTAAGATATAAATGTATTTTATTTTACAGTAGATATTTTTGTATTTCAATCAATAATTGGCGTAAAGCTTTGTATAGCAGAATATTAAGACACTTTTTATATGTAGCAGTTAAAAATTAGTTACTTCTAAATAACTTTATCTAACATCGAATGAATACTGAAACAATTCAAATTCATCAGATTACCTGTATATTTTATCCAAATATTTATATTGTAATTCAGTAATATGTCCTATTCTTTTGATTTTCATTAATACGTAATTTTTCCCTAGCTGTTTTGGGAATGTAAATAGCACTATAGAAGTTCCTATTTAAAAAATAAGGAATTTACAAACCAATATTAAATTTTTACCTTGCATAAAAAAGCAAGGTGCTTTTTACAAACTCTATATAAAAACAGCTATATACTATGTCAATTGAGAATGGGGGAAACCTTTTTGATTCCTCAACATCTTTGAATACTACCCAGGAATGGCAAACTATTCAGGGTAATCTTGGTTCAGAAAACACTAATGATTACTATAGTCTCAGTTTAAGTAATCGCAGTAGCTTTGACCTTGTATTAAACAATTTGTCCGATAATGCAGATGTTAGATTGCTCAATGATACTGGTTCAGTAGTTGCAAGTTCATCTCGTGAGAATACCAGGGATGAAAGAATAAAACGAGTTTTAAATGCAGGTACGTATTTTATTGAGGTACATCAAGTTGATGAGGCTGAAATTGACTACGGCTTAGAATATAGAAGCAACTATATACCAGAAACATTTCAATTTGATGTAGAAACAAGCAAAGGTGGTCTACGTCTCACAGATACCAAGATTTTTGATGGTGATGGTGTAGATGACATCAAAAAGGTTGATTTCTGGTTAAAAAGACAAGGTGGAAACTGGAACAAAATCGGTAATGTATCTGAATTTAATCTCAACGGTAATGGTTCAATAGGTTTCGACTACGAGATTAATAACCTTGAAGACGGGAAATACTATATATGGGGTAGAGCTACCGATAGCTTTGGTGCTAGGAGTAATGGGTGGGGAAAAGTTTTTCAGGTCGAAAATTTTGTTAATCCCGAGGTGGAGAATGTAGCACCTGCAAACCTGGACTTTGATATTAAGACGGTACCTGGAGGAATCGAGCTATCGGATGCAAAAGTATCTGATGCGAATGGTGTAGATGATTTAGAAAGAATTGATTTTCAACTCAAGCAAGAGGGTGGTGAGTGGATTGATATTCAGGATGCTGTTGATTTCAGTCAAAATCAGGATAAATCTATCGGTTTTGACTACAGCATTGCTAATTTAGAGGCAGGTAATTACGAACTTAGAGCAACAGCTTATGATAAAGCTGGTGCTACAAGCGAAGCTCTAAAAACTTACTTCCGCATCAATAACGTTGCACCTTCTGATTTGCAGTTTGAAGTTGAAGTGATTGAAGATGGGATTCGTGTCACAAACACTAAAATATCGGATGCTAACGGTATAAGTGACCTGAGCAGAGTTGATTTTTGGTTGAAAAAAGACGGTGGTAATTGGGAAAATATTGAGGATGCTGTAGAGTTCCGTACTAATGAAGATGGGTCAATCGGTTTTGACTATAGTATCGATTCTCTGGAAAAAGGTAACTACACAATATGGGCTAGAGTAAGGGATAAGGATAATAAATACAGCAATAGTCAGCAAGAGTCTTTTACAATCGGTAATGCAGCACCCAGCGAAATTGACTTTACCTTTGCACAAATCAATGGAGGAATTCAGCTAACTAATACCAGGGTATTCGATGCAGATGGTATGGACGACCTGGAAAAAGTTGATTTTCAGCTTAAGAAAGAGGGTGGTGAATGGATTGATATTGAAGATGCTCTCAACTTTAGTCAGAATCAGGATGGTTCCATTGGTTTTGAATACAGTATTGACGGTTTAGAACAAGGAAATTATCAACTTAAAGCAATAGCTTCTGATAAAGCTGGGGAAACCAGCGAACCTTTAACTACTTACTTCAAAGTTAATAATGCTGCACCTTCAGAGTTACTATTTGAAATCGAAACCCTTGATGATGGTGTACGTGTTGTAGATACTCAAGTGTTTGATGCTAACGGGATGGACGACCTGACCAGGGTTGATTTCTGGTTGAAGAAAGACGATAACAAGTGGGAAAATGTCGCTGATGCTGTAGAATTCCGCAGCAATGGAAACGGTACATTCAGCTTTGATTACAGTATTAACTCTCTAGAAGCTGGTGATTACGTCTTATGGGCTAGAACCCGCGATAAAGCAGATAGCTACAGCAACGTCTGGCAAAAATCTTTCCAAATTGTTGATAAATCTCTTGAATCTCAACCCCAGCAAGATTGGTTTAGTAATCTTCAAGATGAAAGCATACGTGAATTAACTCGGTCGCGATTTTTAGATAACACTATCAGTCGTAGCGATATGATTGCTATCCTCCGCGATGCTGGAGATAATAATCAAGTTGATGCAGCAGAAATGAACGATTTTCGTACCATTTTAAACAATGCTGCTTATTTAGGAATTCAAGACCACGTAAGGGTTTTATCCAATAAAGTTGTTAATGGTGACGTTGCTAATAAATCGGGTAACTTACAGGTTGGAAGCAACACCGAGCAATTAAACCAGTTAATTAATAAGTGGTTCCTCGGAAGCGACCGTCCTCAGACTTCTCACACCTATCAATATGCTCAAGGTTCACTGTTCCAAAACGGAATCAGCCATGATGATATTAGACAAGGTTATATCAACGATTGTTTCTTTTTAGCTGGTTTAGGTGCAACTTTAGTACAATCACCAGAGATTATCCAGAATATGTTTATTGATAATGGAGATGGTACTTTTACAGTTCGCTTTTATAACAAAGGAGTCGCAGATTATGTAACCGTAGATAGATATTTACCAACTAATAATATAGGTAATTTTGTCTATGCTAATCCTGGTGATAATTACGCTGATGCTAACAATGAATTATGGGTAGCACTGGCTGAAAAAGCTTACGCTCAACTTAACGAATCTGGTTGGATTAATCAAGACAATACTAATTCATATAACGGTATTGGTAATGCTGGATATTTGAGCGATGCATTCGCACATATTACCGGAGAAAAAACCGCTTTAGGTCGAATATTAGACTTTGAAAAGGTAGTTGATGCTTTTAATTCTGGTGAAATCGTAGGATTTGGTTCCAAGTCTAGTGGAGTACAGTCAAATATTGTGACTTCTCATGCTTACGCTTTAGTAGATTATAATCCACAGACTCAAAAATTCACTTTATTAAATCCTTGGAGTACTGATAATACTGCGTTAAAATCTAGAACTCTTGAATTAAGTTGGAGTGAGATTAGTAATAACTTTAGCTATTGGGATTCTACTATTAGTAATGTAGTTTCTACCTAGGGAGTAGGGAGTAGAGAGTGACTTGTTCCTAGTCTCTGGCTAGGAACCCATAGCTGAAGGCTCTGCCTTATTAATTAAAATAGACCAAAAACTAATAGCAAAATACCCGTTTCGCAGCGTTGATTAACAGCATTGTGGAACGGGTATCTAATTTTTATCGGTGTATTTGACTGTTATATATCTATATCGAAAAAAACGCTTTAGTAAATAAACATTTTGAAAATCGGAAAAAGTTTAGAATATACATTTTTTTTATTAATTGCAATTTAAATTAAAGACCTTCTAGCAATTAAATATTGAATTAGCTCAATAAACACTTTTCAATAAAAAGTTACTGTTAAATAATTGGCAATTTTAATTTTTATTTCATAGTAAATATATTTAATCAGAATTTTTTGCAGCTAAAAATCCAAATTATTTTTGATATTTTTTCATAAATGCTGCACTTATCAAAATAATAATTAACCCAATTAATCTATTTTAGGTATAAGATTATGCAAGCAAATTTTAATGATAGTAATTTGTTTTCGCAGACAGAAAATAATGTCGCTCCAATCACTCCTGTGAATGGTTTAAATGATGATTTAATCAGAAATAATTCTAACTTTTTCAACCACAGCAGTTTTGAATCTTCTACAACAGATAATTTAATTGATAATTCGGTTGAACAATCTTTAACACCCAATCTAAATAACTCCGATATCACTGTTGCAGAAAACAATATCCAATTAAATTCTCAAGTTAATTATCAAGAAAACTTTCAAGATAACCACTTTAATACAGCCAGCATCAATAAAAATACAGACTTTTATGCTTCTGAAGGATATAGCTCTAGTAATGGCTACGGTTTAGTAGATGCAGTCGAAGCAGTAGCGCAAGTGACTGGGGAAGATTCCTTTGATGAGGTTCCCAATACAGGAGGTAAGGATTGGGGGGCTGATGCTATAAATGCACCGGAAGTATGGGAGCAGGGATACACCGGTGAGGGTGTGGTGGTTGCGGTATTAGATACAGGTGTTGATTACAATCACGACGATTTAAAAAATAATATTTGGACTAATCAAGGTGAAATTGTTGGTAACGGTATAGATGATGATGGTAACGGCTATATAGATGATGTCTATGGCTGGAACTTTGACGGAAACAATGGAAATACTATGGATATAAGCGGACATGGTACCCATGTTTCTGGTACTATTGCCGGTGAGAATAACGGTTTCGGTGTGACTGGTATTGCTTACGATGCTCAAATAATGCCTGTCAAAGTTTTGGATGATACTGGTTCTGGTAGCAATACTTCAGTTGCTGAAGGTATTTACTATGCTGTAGACAACGGAGCCGATGTAATAAACCTTTCACTTGGCGGTTCTTTACCCAGCTCTGAAGTCTCAGAAGCAGTACAATACGCAAGTAATCAAGGTGTGACCGTGGTCATGGCTGCAGGTAACAGTGGTGGAGTAACACCGCTTTATCCCGCTCGCTATGCAGACCAATATGGAATCGCTGTAGGAGCTATAGATGAGGATGAAAATATGGCTTCATTTTCTAACCGTGCAGGTTCTCAAGAGTTGACATACGTTACCGCTCCAGGAGTCGATATTTACTCTACACTTCCAGATAATCAATATGAATCTTATAGCGGTACATCTATGGCTACTCCCCATGTTGCTGGGGTAGTTGCTTTGATGTTAAGTGCTAATCCTAATCTTGATAGTAAGGAGATAAGACAGATTATTGAGGAGACAGCAAGCAATGATAGTCAAGAAACACCTTTATTTCCCGATTTTGGGGATATTTTTCCCGATTTGAATCTAGGTGTAAGCAATAGTGCTGAATCTGATTTAAATTCAGGATATGCAGCGCGAAGTTTTAATATTGACTTGGATTTAAGCAATATTAGTGTTTTGAATGAATCTGCAAACTACTATTTCAGCTCGCATTCTATTAGTTATCAACAGGATACTCGAAGATTTAGTCGCGATATCAAAAGTATCCTTGAAGAGGATGAAATTCTGTTTGAATTGAAGAATTAGTTTATTACTGTAAATTAATCCCGACGGTTTGTAGAGACGTAGCAGTGCTACGTCTCCTGACATTAAGAAGAAAACGAACCAGTCAGAATTAATTAAGTGAACTAGTACTCTGCCACATTAATTTTGATGGGTTAATAATTCGCTCCGTAGGTTGGGTTAAGTGAAACGCAACCCAACTCGGGTGTTGGGTTTCACTCCGTTCAACCCAACCTACAAATATCATTGTGGCACCCCTCATAACTTATGTGGTGG
>JBCBHT010000134.1:14494-19508 GCA_038525335.1 Cyanobacteria bacterium J06621_15
TGGGTTTCACTCCGTTCAACCCAACCTACAAATATCATTGTGGCACCCCTCATAACTTATGTGGTCTAGTACTAGTACTCTGTACCATTAATTTTCAGCGATTCGTTATTTTCATAATGTCGGGAGACGTAGCAGTGCTACGTCTCTACACTGGTTTTGTGTTTTCATTAAAATGTAAGTCTAGATTTCTTCGTAATCACCAGCATATGCAATTACACACATGAATCTATAAACAGAATGTTCTCCAAAAGCTACTCCAGTAACACTGAATTCTGGATTAAACATAGTCGTTCTATGACCACGGTCGGGTACACCGTCGTCAATAATTAGCTGCATAACAATTTCTTGAGCATCACTGAAACCGTAAGCAATATTCTCCCCAGCAATTTTTTTCCATTCACCGTAACGATTAATGCGAGTAAAAGGGTCGCTCTTATCGCTGCCATAATGACCCTCTTCACCCGTTTTACTTTGGTCATTTACATGGTCTCTTGCTCCTAATGACATTCCTTTTGATAGACGTAAAGAACCAACAGGATTCTGTTTTGAGAGAAACGCAATTGCTTCATCAACTACTGCAATTCCTTCTTTGCTGACCATATATGTGCGTTTGTTAATTCTAACTTTCTTTCCCTCGAAGCGCTTTTTATACTTTTCCATAATTGGAATATATGACTGAGGGTTTGCTCTGACTTTATTCATTTCTGCAATTACCTCTTTTTCTAATTGTGAGAGGTAATTTGCTTTAACTAAGAAAGTTGGGCTGGACTTTTTTATTTGAGCAATATGAAATTCATTTGATAGCTCTGCTGGAGAACGTTTTATTTGAAAAAAATGACAGCAAGCAACTATTAGTAAAGCTGTTGGTATCAGCTGTAAAGATATTCGCATCTATATAATTTTTATTAAACTCTCAGGATGAAATAGCAACAAATAAATGCTGCTTTAAGCCGTAGTTTCTCCTATGGCTCAGTTTTGACGAAAAAAAAGATTAAAAATAAAACTTACTAACAGGGTAATTAAAATTAAGTATTTCATGGATGTAAAATACTAGCTTATACTTTTTTGACTATTAAAGTAAGTCTGAAAAAAATTCTTATATATATTTTTTAACTTCAGTTACTATATAATTCCAACGGTGACTTTGCTGATAAGACAATGAAGATATTTTGATTTTATCAAGCAATTTAGACAAAAATATTAAGTCAGATAATATTCTTCAGGTGACTCATTCAAATATTTATAATTTAAAATTAAAAGCACAAGCAACTTTATAGAATATATTTGGGTTCTATATATTTTTTAGAAAGTAATAGTAATTTATCAGTATTGATACGGTACACCATATGTATATAGAGATGCATAGTGTATTACCAATTAGCAACAACATAAAGGAATAGATTGAGTTCATACCAGCAGAGTATTAAGTAAAACAAGCTTTTTATATTAGAATCGGCTACGCTCAATAATTAGTACTGGAAAACTTCCCCTTAAAACGTTAAACATGAATCTACGCTTAGTTGAGGTTTATCTACCGCAAGAACATGGTAAGCAATTTGAAGAATTAATCGTTGGATATTCTTCTATAGAAGTTTGGCAGAAAAAATTAGAAGATAATCGACTTTTATTTAAAGTATTACTTTCGAGTGGGGAAGCTGAACCTTTAGTTGATTGTTTAGTTGAGAAATTTACTGATGTAGAAGATTTTAGATTGTTGCTATTACCAGTAGAAGCTTCCTTACCTCGACTAGAATCATCTGAGAATTCAATTGGTTTACCGGAAGCACCATCTCGGATTAATCGCGAAGAAATTTATACTAATGTAGCCTCAAGCGTACATTTTTCATGGACGCAGATTTCTTTATTATTGTTGTCTTCTAGTATTGCTGCTGTGGGTTTGGTACGCGGTAGTGAAGTGGTAATAATTGGTGCAATGGTTATAGCACCACTACTTAAACCAAATATGGCTTTAGCGGTAGCTACGACTTTGGGAGATTTATCTTTAGCGTTAAGAACTGTAAGAGTAGGATTTATCGGAGTTTTAGTACCGATTGTTTTTTCAGTTTTAATCGGTTTACTTTATCCAGTTTCTCCCTATCTACCAGAAATAGCTATCCGAACCAAATTAACTTTACCCGATATTATTGTTGCTCTTGCTTCTGGTGCTGCTGCTGCAATTTCCTTAACTGCTGGTGAAATCAGTTCAATTGTGGGGGTAATGGTTTCTGTTGCTTTATTACCACCTTTAGTAACTTGGGGAATGTTAATGGGTTCTGGTGAATGGGAACCCGCTTTTGGTGCAATGCTATTAGTTACAGCCAACGTTGCTAGTCTAAATTTAGCAGCAATAGCTACTCTTTTACTTCAAGATGTTCGTCCTACCGGTTGGTTAGAAAATATCCAAGCAAAAAAGTTAACTCAAATTGCAAGTGGTGCTTGGATATTACTTTTAGCTGGTTTGATAGGGGTGATTTTTCTCAAGTTTAGAGGAGCTTGACAGTTAACAGTTAACAGTTAACAGTTAACAGTTGACAGTTGAGAGTTAGGAGTTAGGAGTTAATAAAACAACTTTCAACTATTAACTAACCACTATCAACTTTCACCCGGAGGGTGTGGATCATCAACTAACAACTATCAACTAACAACTAACAACTTTCACCCGGAGGGTGTGGATCATCAACTAACAACTATCAACTATCAACTAACAACTATCTAACAGAAAATGCTTCGCTGAAACGTCTGGTTACTGGCTCAACTAAAAATGTCAAAATTGATTTTTTGCGAGTCACAATTTCAGCGTTAGCTGTCATTCCTGGTGCAAATCCTACTTCTTCTCCACGTACCATTACGGTATTTTTATTTAATTTAATTGTGGTGGGATATACTAATCCTAAATCTTCATCTACTACTGCATTTGGACTGACGCTCGCTACTTCACCGCTAATAGCTCCAAATTCTTGGAACGGAAAGGTTGCTAATTTTACTTTGGCTTTCATTCCTTTATTAATAAAGCCAATATCGCGGTTAAGAACTTTGACTTCTAATAATAATTCTTCTCCTTCTGGTACTATTGAAAGCAATTGTTCTCCTGCTTGTACCGGACCAATTGTAGCTTTGACATCGTAAACTATTCCGGAAACGGGAGCTTTGATAGTTTCTAATTGCTGCTGTTTTCTAGCTTGATTTAACTGACCGGTAATATTAGTTAATTCTTCCTTACGCTTATTGATTTGAGTTAATATCTCACTCTGACGTTCCGAAGCTAAACGCTGTGCTTGACTTTGTGCTGCTTCAAAAGCTGCTTGTGCTTGGCTAATTTCTTGCTGTTGTGCTGCTAGGTCTTTCTGTAGAGATGTTACCTTGTCTTCGGCTTCGGTAACTTTATTGTTAGCGTTGATTATTTGGTCTCCAGACCTGGTAATTTCGACATTAGCGCGATTGAGTCTATCTTGAGCATCTAAATAATCTAATCTTGGTACTGCTCCTTGTTCGGTCAAACCACGTAAACTCTTTTCCCTTTTTTTCGCTAAAGCTAAATTATCTCCCACCCGTTCGCGAAGTTTTCGGGAATTTTTCCGATTAGCTATAGCATTATTTAAACTGATTTTGGCGTTAGCAAGGTTTTCTTCTAAACGATTCAAACGTACCTTTGCTTGTTTCACAAGCGCTTTTTGACGATTTGCTTCCGCTTCAGCAGCAGTTTGACGTGCTTGATAGTCTTGTAAACGGGACTGTAAAAGTTCATCCTGTAGCTTATTACCCGCTTTTTTTTCACCACTACGTTCAGCATCCAACCGACGTAAATCTTCTTGAATCAGATTAGCACTTTTTGCCAAACGAGCAACATCTGCTTGCTGTAAATCCGGGTCTCTTTGAACTATTATTTCACCTTTTTCGACTTTATCTCCTTCCTCAACTTTTACTCCCACAATTGAACCATTACCCAAAGATGTCACCGGTCTAATTTGTGTAGCAGCAATAATTTTTCCCGGAGCGGTAGCAACTTCATCCACTTTAGATAAATGTGCCCAAGTAATCGAACCAAACACAATTGCAGTAATCGTCCCCGCTAAAAATCTAGTATAGAAAGGTGGTAATTCCTGTACTGCTTGACCCAATTCGTAAGATAATTGTTCGTCAGGTTTTGCAAATTCTTGCTTAGTTCTACGTGCTTGAGATGGATTAGCAACTAAAGAATTTTTCATAGATTAAAGATAATTGGTAATTGGTTCGTAGTTGCGCTTAAGCGCCAAAAATATTGAGTAAAAATGGATAATTGGTAATTGGTAATTGGTAATTGGTAATTGATAACTGGTAATTGATAATTGGTAATTGGTAATTGATAATTGGTAATTTATATAATGTTAGCGACCAAGATGGTCGCACTACTTAAATATTTTTATTTAAAATGTAATAGGTAATAATTCATAGGTATAAATCTTACTTTTTACTCCTAATTTCTTATCAATAAAATTTAGACTACTTTTGTTTTACAGAAAAATCCATTTTATAGCAAAGTACGGGAAGTACTATTTTATTTTCGTGCTGGGAGTTTTAGAGGGGGAAGAGGGGGAAGAATGGGAAGAGGGGGTAGAAAATATTTTAAATTCTTCACTGTTAATTGATAACTGTTCACTGTTAACTGTTAACTGATAACTCCACAGTTACTGGAGTATGGTCGCTGGGTTGGGTTAGTTTTCTTGGTTCGATGTCAATGGTGCAGCTGGTTGCGCGTTGGTATAGGTCTGGTGTGAGATAATGATGGTCGATGCGCCAACCTCGGTTACGGTTAAATGATGCTGCTCGATAGTCCCACCAACTGTAATGTTCTCCTTCTGAGGTAAATTTACGAAATGCGTCGGCGAATCCTAATTTTAAAACATTTTCTCGTAATGCTTCCCGCTCTGCATCGGATGACATGATATGAGTTGCTGGTTTGGCTTTTTCGTGAATATCTTTATCTTCTAAAGCAATATTAAAGTCTCCACATACACATATATTGGGTGTTGATTTT
>JBCBHT010000135.1:0-19494 GCA_038525335.1 Cyanobacteria bacterium J06621_15
ACCTTTCCTCTCCACCATCCTAAATAAGAAAAATAACCATTAGGATGAAGACCTTTGTTGTCTTTAAACTCTGGGGATAGCTGATTCCAAGCTGTTTTATACTGACCTTGGTTGATATTTAAATAGTAATTTTCTACTGTTTTAGCTGGTGATGGTTGTTCAATTTGTGGTTCAACTGGTGGTTCAATTTCTCCCGGAGGAGATAAAGTATTGGTCTGTGGAATTTCCACCACATCTGGAACGGGGTTTACTACTTGAGGATTTTGCGGTCTGACTGGTGTTTCGACTTCTGGAGCTATGCCGCTTGAGGTTGTTGCTGGTACGGTAAAAGTTGGTGTTGGTGTTGGTGTTGGTGTCGGTGTTGGTGTGGAGTCAGAAGGTTTGTTTGATTTGAGTGGAGTTGGTTCTGGTATTGCTGTTTGTGTCTGCTGTGTAAGGGTTTGAGGTTGCTTAGCAGACTGCTTATTTAAAGCAAAACCAACAATAATTGATGCACCAATTAAACTACCTCCAATCAAACTACCGAGAAGAATTCCTTTACCGTTTCCATGATTGGTAGTTAGCGGAAAGTTTGGGGTGTCGGTTTCCGTCCCCAAAACTTTCCAAGACACAACTGAGGATTGTGGTGGAATAGAAACCGTATTTAAATAAGTTTGTGGTGGTAAAACTATTCCTGAAGTTTGTGGTGGTAAGGTTATCCCCGGAGCGACGGTATCTGAAAAACTAGCCGTATGTGAGACCTCAGCAGGTAAACCTAAAATACCAGTTTGCAGCGCTTCGAGCATAGCAGCGGCAGTTTTAAATCTTTCTCTGGCATCAAATCCAATCGCTTTATCTAAAATATCAGCAAAATTGTCTTTGATGTTAGGCGCATACTGCTGCCATAAAACTTTACCAGTTCTAGGGTCTGTGGTTAACTCTTGGGGCATTTTTCCTGTAAGTAAAAAAATTGCAGTCATCCCCAAACTGTATATATCGCTAGCAAACATGGGTCTTCCGACCGATTGTTCGGTAGCCATAAATCCCGGTGTACCAATGACAATTGACTTCGTTGCGTTACCCGAAGGAGTTAATAAAGTAGATAAAGTTTCTTTAACTGCACCAAAATCGATTAATACAGGTTTACCATCAGCATCAGTTAAAATATTCTCTGGTTTGATATCTCGATGAACAATGCCTTTGGAATGA
The DNA here is from genome assembly GCA_038525335.1 of Cyanobacteria bacterium J06621_15. Classification (GTDB taxonomy): domain Bacteria; phylum Cyanobacteriota; class Cyanobacteriia; order Cyanobacteriales; family Nostocaceae; genus Rivularia. The sequence continues at coordinate 1,189 of JBCBHT010000135.1, forward strand.
ACGTATTCAAGAACCGGTAAAATACTAGTTAAAATTTGTTTGACAGAATTTTCATCCATCAATCCTTTTTCTTGAACAACCTGTGTAAGAGTTTTACCTTCAATATATTCTTGAACTAAGTAAAATTGCCCATTATCGCTAAAATAAGCGTACAGCATGGGAATCTGAGAACTGCCATTACCTAATTCTTCTAAAATTGCTGCTTCGCGTCCAAATCGTTCCCGTACTAATTGGTAAACCCTTGGGTTATCTTGAATTGGTCGTAATTGCTTAATCACACAAGGACGGCGAGAAGGCATTTGGGTATCTTCTGCCAAGACAGTTTCTCCAAATCCACCGCTTCCTAAAGTCCGAATAATCTGATAGCGGTTGTTAAGCAGCATTTGTATAAATTGAGCGCTAGTAAGCCAAAGGAACACTAGTCATATATTTTACCTATTTTCTTGTATCCGTTGCGCCTTCGGTCAATATTTATGATTGGATAGGAACTTAAGATAAGAAAAGTTGTCTGCTTGGGAGTAGTAAGGAGTGAGTAATGAGTAATGAGTAATGAGTAATGAGTAGGGAATGGGAAGTAAAAGTAATAAAACGATGATTAACCCCGCAAAAGTAATGAATATAGGCTATTTGAGTTAATTTATAACTCCTAACTCTTAACTTCTAACTCCTAACTACTCAGTCTGTTTCTCAAAAGTATCAATTTTCTATTGCGCTATACAATTATGCTGCTAAGATTCTTGTGTGAAAAAGCGCTTTTAACTTTTTATATAAATAATAATGACTCAAACAGGTAATACTACAGTTCTTGATAATCCTTATTTAGAATTAAATCATCAAGGACAAATTTTACGCCTGCCATTGATAGACCAAGAGCATAAATTTGGACGTGATGCTAGTTTCGCAGATTTGCTCGTTCCGCGAGATTGGCAGGTTGTAGGACGTTCTCAAGCAGTATTATTTCGAGAGGGAGATAATTACCGGATATATGATGGTGATGGAAGTCAGCCCAGTACTAACGGACTTTATATTAATCGCACTCGTATTACTCCTGATAGCGGTTTTCTACTTACCAATGGAACCGAAATTCAGATTGGACAAAATCCCGAAAACCAAGTGTTGTTGAAATACAACAATCCCAAACAACCTGTTAAAACTTCCGAAGTGAAGCTACATTCGGTTTCATTGAAAAGTGGTTCGGTTTTGATGGGACGGGATGAAACAGCTAATTTGACTTTAGATGCTCCTACAGTATCTCGTCGTCATGCCATCATTGATAAAGATACCCAAGGACGATACATTATCCGCGATACTAGTACTAATGGTGTTTTTGTTGATGGCGAAAAAATCAGTGGAAGCAAAGTTTTAAGTGACAATTCAACAATTCGTATCGGTCCATATACGTTATTACTAAGCGGTTCCGAGTTAAAAATACTTGATAGAGGAAATAAAATTCGCCTGGATGCTTGCAATTTGGTAATTGTAACCAAGGGTAAGCGACGTTTGGATGGTATTTCTTGTGCGATTGAACCGGGACAGCTGGTAGCTTTGGTTGGAGGTAGTGGTGCTGGTAAGTCCACTTTAATGCGTTCTTTATTAGGAACAGAAAAGCTGACTGAGGGTGTTGTTTATTTGAATGGGGAAGATTTACGCAATACTTTCAATATTTACCGTACTCAAATCGGTTATGTACCCCAAGATGATATTATTCACCGTCAATTAACTGTTGCTCAAGTTCTTACCTACGCAGCTAAATTGAGATTACCACCAGATATTGACGTGCAAAAAGTGGTGGAACAAACTTTGTCTGATGTGGAAATGTCCCACCGTCGTCATGCTTTAATCAGCGAACTCAGCGGAGGACAGCGAAAACGAGTCAGTATTGGAGTTGAGTTACTTGCTGACCCGAAATTATTTTTCTTGGATGAACCGACTTCCGGATTAGACCCAGGTTTGGATAAAAAAATGATGCAGCTTTTACGGAAGCTTGCAAATCAAGGAAGAACCGTAATTTTAGTTACCCATGCCACTGCGAATATCAAATTATGCGATAGAGTTGTATTTCTCGGACAAGGTGGACGTTTGTGTTATTTCGGTCCTCCCGATAAATGCTTAAGGTTTTTTGAAGTTACTGAAGATTTTGCTGATATTTATAATCAGTTGGAAAAACCGGAAAATGTTGTTGATGAAGCAGAAAGATTTCATAAGTCAGAAGATTTTCGTCGCTATGTAGCCAATCATCTTAGCCCAGGAAATCAAACATCAAAACCGAAAAAAGCTGATAAACGAAATTCCGGCGTTACTTTTACAAAACAGCTAAGTATTCTTACACAGAGATATTTTCAAATTCAAAAACGCGATCGCATTAGTTTTAGTTTAGCTCTATTAACTGCCCCAATTGGAATTGGCTTGATTACGGTAGCTCTTGGCGATAAAAATCCTTTTGTTTTACCAGATAATCCAGATGCAAATTTAGCACCATTAGCACTACGTGTACTGTTTGTATTTACCTGTGCAGCTTTGTGGGTAGGACTTTCCAGTTCGCTGCAAGAAATCGTTAAGGAAGCTGCTATTTATTTCCGAGAAAGATTGGTAAATTTAGGGCTGTTCGCTTATCTCGGTTCCAAATTAATTATTCTTGCTGGTTTAGCTTTACTACAAACAATATTAATATCTTTAGTAATTCTTATTTTATTTCAATCACCGCAACCGGAAATTATTTCTTGGACATTAGGATTATCAATTACAAATTTTTTGACACTATTAACTAGCATGAGTTTGGGTTTATTAGTATCAGCAGTTGTCAAAAATGCTTCTCAAGCTAACAGTGCTTTACCCTTACTTTTAATTCCACAAATAATTTTTTCTGGTGTTTTATTCAATATCAAAGGAATAGGTAAAATAATTTCTTGGTTAATGTTAAGTCGTTGGTCAATAGGAGCTTACGGAAGTTTAGTTAATATTAATGCAATGGTTCCCGATGCAATCAAATTACCGGATGGTACTACCGCTGTTCGACCTTTTGAACCCACACCAGTGTATGATGCAACTTGGGAAAATTTGCTTCTGAATTGGGGAGTATTGGGTTTACATACATTAGTATATTTAACCTCTGCTTTTTGGTTACAAAAGCGGAAAGATATTTTTTAATTTCAGGTAATTGGTAACTGGTAATTGGTAATTGGTAATCGAGCATTGAGAATAGTTAATTATTCATTGCTGCGAAGAAAAAAAATACTGATAATTCTTTAACACATGTCAGAAATTAATTAGAAAAAATATATATAGCGTTTATCTAGCAAATAAGGCACAGCTTGACCTTACAACGATAAAACTGTGCTTAATTTCCCTTATCCTTAACAAGGAGAGGGGTTAGGGGTGAGGTTTTTAGATGTAGCTTAATAAACTGAGAAACGCTATATTAAATTAAACATAAAAACTATACTATAGGATTACTATTTGATTATTGAAAAATACGTAGGGTGTGTTGTCGCGCAGCGCAACGCACTATTTGGTCTTGTTTCGGTGCGTTAGGCTAAAGCCATAACACACCCTACAAATACCTAATTTTTTTTCCATATTCAAATCGGATTCCTACAGTCATAGAATTAGTGATTTATTATTTTTTGTCAAATACCAATTACCAATTACCAATTACCAATCCCCAAATATTATATTATTTATCAAAAAATATTTTATTTGTTCTATCTTGATACTCCGCGATATATTCCACATTACGTCGCTCTAAATCTGAAAGTTTATTATAGGGAAATTCTTCAGGAGAATATTTCGGGTTATACCAAGATTGTTTATCAAAATATTCTTGTAAACCCGGATTGTTAAAACGTCTTCCGTGACGAGCAAAAACTGAATTTCTCATTATATCTAAATTAAAACCATCCATAGGTTCTAAATCTGCATCTGTTGCTCTTCTCCAAGAAAGCCAAAAATAATTAACTTTTTTAGGTAATGAAGATTCAGGTTCGGGTTGAATATTAGATTGAATTTGAGACTGGGATATAGTATTTCTCGGTATTAGAAACCAAAAACCACCAATCACAAGTAATCCAATAACACTCGCTAAAATTACACTTGGAAGTAATATAGGTAATGTTTTTGAAGGTCTATTTGATGGTTTATCTTCTTGATATTTTGTAGCTTGTTGGTCAGATACATGTCGTTCTGTATCAGCTAAAATCGTTGGTGCTTTAGTGTTATCCGTTTGGTGTTGAAAAGGCAAAGTAGCTGGAGGTGGAGTAGCTGATTTTTGTAAATCTTCCAACATTTCTAAAGCGGTAGAGTAACGCTCTCTAGGATGATAAGCAATAGCTTTATTTATTATTGCTTTTAACGAAGAACCTATATTTCCTACTTCGGATTCCCAAATAATTTCTCCCGTTTGCGAATCTGTTTCTAATATTTGGGGTGATTTCCCACATAACAAATAAACAACGGTTAATCCCAAACTATATAAATCACTTGAATAAACCGCTCTACCAGCAGCTTGCTCGCTTGGCATATAGCCCGGTGTACCAATTACAATTGAGCGGGTAAGACTACCTTGGGAATTTACCATTGTTGCCATTGTTTCGCGTACCGCACCAAAATCTATCAGTACCGGTTTACCATCACCTCGCAAAATAATATTGTCGGGTTTGATGTCGCGATGAACAATACGCTTGCTATGTACAAATTCTAAGACTGGTAAGATACTTATTAATATTTCCTTTACTCTGCTTTCACTAAATAAGCCCTGCTGTTGAACAACGCGACTTAAAGTATCTCCTTCAATCCATTCCTGTACTAAGTAAAACTTTTTCTCTAAATTAAAATAAGCATATAAAGTAGGAATCTGTTCGCTTAGTCCTCCTAACTCTTCTAAGATTGCTGCTTCCCGTCCAAATCTTTCCTGAACCAGTTGATAAATTTGGGAATTATGCTCAATTGGCTTAAGCTGTTTGATTACACAGCGACGCTGAGAAGGCATTTGAGTATCTTCTGCCAAGAAAGTGTCGCCAAATCCACCACTTCCTAAAGTCCGAATAATTTGATACCGGTTGTTTAGCAGCATTTGTATCATTGAGTCATAGGTAAGCATATACAGTAGTATAAGTTACCAGCTACCTAGTCAGTTTTCCGGCTTAACAGCTAACAAGTAAAGAATATATGTAGCAGTATGTGCTACATATATTACATATTTATCGATTTTTAGATTAGAAGCCCAAGAAAGTTTCTTAATGAAATAATTTTTGTTTTTCCATAATTGTCGCAACTGCTTTGCCGTGAGATTGATAGTTCAGTAAAATTTACTGCTTTTGAATACCCGTAGTTAGCAATTTAGTATTTTATTTTTATCAAAAAATTATCAAACAAGCTATCAAAGAACATTCTAAATATCAGCTATTACACTGTGATTTCCACCCTGAGACAGAAGCTGAAACTTTTCTTTTAGTGTGCGAGGTGGTAGATTAGGCATAAAGTTATCCTAGGGTTTATCCATAATCGGGAAACAATAGCGACCAAGAATATTTTTGGAAAATATTATTTACAATATTATTCACACTATTCAAGGGAGGAAAATCGACTTGCGATAATGACGCTAAAAATATTTGTGTTAGGTATTAATAGCAATTTTGAATAGATTGCTTTTGTTGCAGATAAATATTCGTGTCTAAACTGTTAAATTCTATCCTAATTAATTTCCTAATTCGGAAAGTAAATTAGAGTAGAAAATGCTTATACTGCTGTTGTTAAAACTGTTTTGCATTTCTTCTAATATTGTTTTAGAGGGTAAGCAAATTTAAGTTGAAATTTATTGTCTCACATCTACTAATTCGTCATGTCGAGGCAAAGCACATCTAGTATTGGAGACTGCACGTGATTATTCTCTGGTTAAATCATAGAAATAATAGTAAATTTTTGAATTTGATAGACTCAAGGGATGTATTGAATTAAGATAAGTGTTCCAGCTAGACTTTAGTCACATAAAGCTCGAGGTTTCAGATATTGTCCCTCAATAAACTTGTAAGACTTGCATTTTATTGACAATCGGTTCTGTTAGCACCGCTTAAATATGATAAAGTCTGTTTACCTAACTAATTAAGCAACCTTATTGAAACAGGATTTCCTATCTTCGAGTTGGCTTAATTTCCGATTATGATTTGGGAAAGACAAAAATTCTCAACCGCAAAAGTGCTTTCAAGAAGCCAGCAAAAATGTAGCAACCTCAAAATAGAAAAAGGTGTATTTCATGTGAAAATTTTAGTAAAACAACAAAGTTAAAGCCTAAAAAATATACAATATAAAATAGAACGATTAGACGACTATTTTAAGCGCATCCGTAAGTACATGCTACTTTCGCAGAAAGTTATAACGGTTTGTGACCAGTGTTGAAACAATATTTGATGCAAGCTTCTCAGGGACAAAAATTTATTAATTCAGAAGCCCCATTACAACTATTACTGTTTGTGGATGAACGTCCCAAATCCCGGCTACAAATACAGCAGATTCGCTCCTATCTCAAACAATTACAGCTAGAATATGATTTTGAACTTCAAGTAATTGACGTAGGGAAACAACCTCATTTAGCAGAGCATTTTAAATTAGTGGCAACACCAGCATTAATTCGGATTCATCCCGAACCCCGACAGGTTTTAGCTGGTACTAATATAGTTTCCCAACTGAAAACTTGGTGGTCGAGATGGCAAGCTAGTGTCGAATCCTATTTACAAATACAGCAAGACTTAAAACAAGCTGTAGAAAATGACCCTAATGGATACAAAAAAAAATCAAAAATATCCGGTAATTCTTTAGCCATTTCTGCGGAAATTATAGAGCTTAGCGATGAAGTATTCCGTTTAAAGCAAGAAAAACAGCAGCTTCAGGAACAGCTACAATTTAAAGACCGTGTTATTGGGATGTTAGCACACGACCTGCGTAACCCTCTCACAGCAGCAATAATTGCTATTGATACCTTGAAAAGTAATTTCAATAGTGAAGATGGTGGATTCAAGCAATTAAAACCAAATTTAACTGCTCACATACTCAATCACGCTCGTACTCAAACTAAGGTAATTGAAAAAATGATTACCGACCTTTTGCAGGTAGGACGCGGAAAGGATACAAAAATTCCTATATCTCCTCAGAAAATAGCATTAGGAAATCTTTTTTTAGAAGTGCTTGAAGAATTAAGCGAATCTTGTAGAGTAAAATCTCTAAAAATAGAAACAGATATTCCCCAAGATTTGCCATACGTTTATGCAGACCCAGAGCGCATACGTCAAGTGGTTATAAATCTTCTAGATAATGCTATCAAATATACTCCACCTCAAGGTAAAATCATCGTTGCCGGTTTGCATCGTACCAGTCAAAAAGTGCAATTCAGCATTGGTGATAGCGGTCCAGGTATTCCTGAAGAAAATCGCGACTGCATTTTTGAAGACCGCTTTCGTTTAAAGAGAGATGAAGCAAAAGATGGTTACGGAATTGGCTTGAGTTTGTGCCAAAAAATAATTCAAGCCCATTACGGACAAATCTGGGTAGATTCCGCCCCAACCGGTGGTGCTTGGTTTCATTTTATACTACCTGTTTATCCGAATTAAAAGTTTTCACCAGGTAGTAGATAATTACTTATAGTTACCTGTATTCACTAATTTTTATTTTAAATTTTTAGCTGCTCGCGATTCGCTACTTTTTCTCTCAAAGCGGTGATAATTTGAAAATTCGCAGCAGGAAAATCGAATTGCTCTAATTGTTCTAAATTGACCCAACGAATTTCATCACACTCTAATGGTTGAGGAACACCTTGAATATGACGACATTCATGTACCGTGAGAGTGACCCGTAACTGGGTATATGTATGGTCAATAGTTATAAGATGTTCGCCGATTTCAATCTCAATCGCTAACTCTTCGTCAATTTCTCGCTTGATACATTCTTCAATAGTTTCACCCGGTTCTATTTTTCCCCCAGGAAACTCCCATAAACCACCCATAGCACCTTCCGGACGACGACGGTCAATCAAGATTTGCTTTTTATCGTTCCAAATTACCGCAACCCCTATAATTTTATGGGGTAGAGAAGAACTACTTTGATTCATGGCTATATAGTTATCTTAATAATTTGATAAAGTTTACTTCACAATTTTTAGTTATAACTTAATCGAAACGTAAATGTCTTAAAATATAGCCTCATCCTCGTTACTTTTCCTTATCAAGGCTACGGTGTACACAGAAGTCTCAAATTTAGTCACATCCTTACCTAAAAGCCCCCTAACCCCCAAATTTGGGGGAAAAGAGTTTTCAAAGTCCCGTATAATTGGGGGATTTAGAGGCTAAGTACACCCAAACTTAGATAATTGTGTGTACACGATAGCTTTATCAAGGAGAGGGATTTTGACAATACAGGGGGGAGCAACGCGATGCAGGTGAACTTGGGGTAAAATTCTCAATTAAATTAGTCAATTCCCTTGGGGGAGCAACGCTCCATCTGTGAATAGAAGCAGCTGAGGATGCTGGTTGAGAATCTGACTTTACTTGAGCAGAAAATGCCTGTATTTATTATATGGTAAGCTTTTGGGCATTAAATTTGAGATGAAATCATTTTCTTTACCCCCCCTGCTACCCCTGCTCCCCCTGCTCCCCCTGCTCACCCAAATGCGTATATCTCACTTTTTCGCGTTGCTCCCCAGGGAAGGGGAGCAACAATCAAAGCCTCTCTCCTGCGAGGAGAGAGGTCATTATCTATGAGAAAATCAACATTTATGTCTTAATTAATTGTGAACGCTACAAAACATTTCGGTGTCTGTTTTACCCCTTTTTCAACAATTCTAATTTCCACTTTGCAGCTTTTTCCAAGTTGGCTATTTTTAAATCCGTAGCTTGATAAACCAAGCCTTTAAATCGGGTGTAATTGTAAGCAACTACACCGTCTAATAATTAATGAGATTTTTTAACATACAAAAATGTTTATATCAATCGATTGACGGTTTTTTGTTATAAAACGTTGTATTTTGAAAAAATCATGCTATACAATATTGCTATATGTAACGAATAATGAAGAGTCAAATTTGGGGAAGTAAAAATGACAGATTCAACAAAGGCACCTATCGCAGCTACTGAAGACCGTAATGCTTGGCGCTGGGGCTTTACTCCTCAAGCAGAAGTGTGGAACGGTCGCTTGGCAATGATTGGTTTTTTAGCTGCGGCTTTAATCGAACTTTTTTCTGGTGAAGGTTTTTTGCACTTCTGGGGTATCCTATAGATTTTGAAAAATAGGACACTCAAATTTTAAATTGATTTTATACAAAAGTTAAAGACCTAAGAGTAATGATTACCTCCTAGGTCTTTTTAGTCGTTTGCCATTATTGAATTAATCACAAACGACTGAGCAGAAATAATTTACTAGCGGATATATTCTTTAAGAACGCTATTACGATTGGGGTGACGCAACTTACGTAGTGCTTTTGCCTCAATTTGACGAATACGTTCGCGAGTTACATTAAAGATTTGTCCAATCTCTTCAAGAGTTTTCATGCGACCATCATCTAAGCCATAGCGCAATCTGAGAACATCGCGTTCGCGAGGGCTGAGACTATCTAGGACTTTTTCGAGGTCTTCGCGTAGCAAACTCTTAGAAACTTGGTCTTCTGGTGTTTCGCCATCAGACTCAATAAAATCACCCAAACGAGAATCTTCTTCTTTACCGATGGGAGTTTCCAAAGAAATTGGTAGCTGAGCAGATTTAGCAATAAATCTCAGTTTTTCAATAGTCATCTCCATACGAGTAGCTATTTCTTCCTCAGTGGGTTTGCGTCCCATCTCTTGAGAAAGCAGCTTGGTAGTTTTCTTAATGCGGGAGATGGTTTCGTAAAGGTGAACTGGTAAACGAATTGTCCGAGATTGGTCGGCAATCGCACGAGTTATAGCTTGACGAATCCACCATGTAGCGTAGGTAGAAAACTTATAACCTTTTTCATGGTCGAACTTTTCAGCAGCACGAATCAAACCAAGACTACCTTCCTGAATCAAATCTTGGAAAGACAGACCGCGATTCATGTATTTCTTCGCAATCGAAACTACAAGGCGCAGGTTAGATTGAACCATTTTGTCTTTCGCCCTACGTCCGACGTGAAGACGATAGCGGAATTTTTGCAAAGGTAATTGTACCGCTTCTGCCCATTCGCTTTCTTGAGGTTGGCGTTCCAACTGCTGTACTAATCTATCGCCTACTCTCTCTAATTCAAGCAAATCAGCAATTTTACGTGCCAATTCAATTTCTTCGTCTGCTCGTAGAAGGCGAATTCTACCGATTTCCTGCAAATACAGACGAATTGAATCTTCGGTGTAATGCTTTTTCTTAGCTTGTGTCCGACGACGACTCTTAGCAGCTTTTCCAGCTTTTGCTGCGTCACCGGTTCCAGGCCCTACAAATTCTTCCTCTTCGCCTTCATTAATTAAATCTTCTTCTTCTTCTTCGTCGATTAAGATTTCTAACTCCATCTCGGGCTGATTTATCACTCCAAGTGATGGTTGATAAATATTTTCGAGTACGTTGTTAGCCTGGTTCATGCCGCGTTCCTCATGCTCCTTGCAGAATCAATTACTAGTAATGGTGCTTTTTGTACCTAGAACTATTTACCGTCACAGGTTCAATGTTTCTATTTTCAAAAGGCTCAAGCCCACTTTTCAACAAACCTGCCTGAAGTTTTTTATTGGTTGCAGTTGAGTGCTACCTTGCGTACTGCCTCAAGTGACTTTTATCGTTACAAAAAACTGCTTATTGGCAATTTGCGTTCCAAAAGTCATAAATGAGGAAGAGCAAATAAAGGCGTGTTGTGAAAAGTAAACACCACGATTAATGTCGTTACTTAAAACTTCCGACTTGTTTTTAGAAAAATTAAACTTTCGGGTCATCAACCGCCCTCATATATAAATTAATATGACTTGGGTAAGATTTTCCAGAAAGACTGTTCCGATTGTAGCCTGTTTCACAGAAATTGCACTATGCATCATGTGGTATCTATAAAGTAATAAACTTATTAATGGTCTGTTCTAGCAAAAACACATTGAAGATTGTAGGCATTTTGTGTAATTTTTTTCCAAATTTTTAGGATTACACGCTTCATTCTTAATGTTAAACAACCATTCATACTCTTATACTTTTGACTCAAGTCAATAAAGGCAACATTACACAGAGAGGCAAGTACCCAACTGTTCGCAATTCTAGTTGAATTCAGGTAGTTAATGTTGATAAAGACTTTACCCAGATGCATGCAGGCTGTAATATTAAGACCCTAAAATTTGAGTAGATACAGTGCTATAGATTCTTGTTTTATCCTCTGTCAAATTCGAGTAATGATAAGTTAAAATCGTAATTAAGGATACTTATACCCTTTATTAACATTTCTTGGTTGAAAATATAGACGTTCATCCAACATTACTCTTTGTAATTAAGCAACACATTCAAATGAATCTACTTGCTTATAACTACACCTTAGCGCACCATTTAAATTTCAGCCTTAAGAATCTTGACAAAATTTTGGGATTGATACATAGAGACGTTAATCAAATAGTATGTTCGATGGAATGTTCGACTTTGGCATTAAAGAAAACGCTCCAGTTTGTAAATTAACACTTGCCTTTACTTAGAACAAATGCAAACTTTATCACCCAGGTGTTTATCAGTAAAAGACAGTATACTTTACAATCGTATGTTTCTTATCTCTGGAGAAATAATTATACTTCTCTAGGAATATAAACCCAGTAGGATGTACTCAACATTTATGAACTAATTACGCATTCACGCGTTCAAAAAAAATCATAAAGCTACTATCCTGGATATTCTGTTCAGTTTTGACCTTACTTCTTCCGGAAGATTGACAAATTTGCTCTTTTGCTTCTATGTTAATGGATTTGAAGTAATTACTTTGTATCACGATTGCGATTTAGTCAATCCAGCTACATATAGTAATTTTCCGGTTTTTAGAAGTATAAATTATAGTTGACAGAATGGAATAATAAAATCTTAGCCAATAGAAAATATAGCGAATTTCAGTTGAGTTTAATACACTCCTCACCTCATCTAGCCCTCTGGACAGCCGTCTTCTGCTCAAGGAGAGGAGAAGAGAAATAGTTTAGAAGTAGCAAGTAAAGATTAAAAACAAAGCTATAAACAGTAAACGAGAGAGCAAATTCAATTTTCCGAAATCGGTATTATCCAACGTCTTTTGCTCTGGCTGCTAAGAAAAAATATCTCGAATAATGGTTAACTAGCATTAAAGGATATGAAAAAAGCAACCGGTAATGAAAGCTTTTTGTCAAAGCCACTTACTGATTGCTGATAACAATAAATAATTCAGAATTGGAAATAAAACAAATATTAGATATCTAAATCTGTCATATCAAGTTTAGAACTATGGGTTTCGATAAATTCGCGACGAGGTGCTACGCGGTCTCCCATTAAAATTGTAAAAATTCGGTCGGCTTCTGCTGCATCTTCAATTTCTACTCTCTTCAAAGTTCGGGTTTCTGGATTCATAGTAGTATCCCAAAGTTGGTCTGCCATCATTTCACCCAAACCCTTAAATCTTTGGATAGCATACTTGGCGTTTTGCGGCATTTCATTTGTTATCAAGTTTTGCAATTCGCGGTCGCTATAGCAATAGTAATGATTGCGCCCCCGTTCTACCTTGTATAAAGGCGGACAAGCGATATAAATGAAACCGTCTTGAACTAATGCTTTTTGGTATCTATAGAAGAAAGTTAACAGTAAAGTTCGGATATGCGCTCCATCTACGTCAGCATCTGTCATGATGATGATGCGATGATATCTCAGAGCAGATGCATCAAATTCTTCACCTTTGACACCCAAGCCCAATGCGGTGATTAGAGACTGAATTTCATTATTTTTGTAAATTTTACTATCGTCGGTTTTCTCAATATTGAGGATTTTTCCGCGCAAAGGCAGAATTGCTTGGAAGCGTCTGTCGCGTCCTTGTTTGGCACTGTTATGAACAAATACCCCACTTGCTAAAGCAAAGTTGTGAGTATGAGGAACTTCGATATCGTAAACATCTACGCGTTCTTCTAAACGTTCAATCTTAACTATACGGTGATTGTAATTAGCAACAGCTTCACAAGCTTGATTCGCATTACCTTCAAAATAACGCTCGCAGAATTTATCAAAGCGTAACAAAGACTTATCTTTCGTTTCCAAGCGGAATTCTTGGTAAGCATCTAAGTTAATGTTTCCTTGCTCTACTTCGATTTGCTTAAGAGCAGCAATGGTTTTACCGTAGTAAGTTTCGTTGAGTAATTGTTTAACTGCTGCTAAACGATGGTGTCCATCTATAATTACAGATGATTCGGGCTTTTGTAATTCGTTTGTAAACAACCAAGAATCAGAACGAGGATTCCAAACCATCTCGTAACCATCAATAGTAATTCTTGGTTCGTTTGAATCAGATAGTTTACGGTATAGCGGCATTAAAGAATCATCACGAGTCAATGATGCGGCTTGTTTATAACTACCGTCGCGCAACATAAAGCGATGATCTGGAGTACAAACAATTTCTTCCCCATTATCTAAAGTTACTTTGATAACTTCAGCATTTTTCTTGGTTATGCGGGGGTTGATAATACGTTCAATTCCCACAGTGCCATCATCACGAATGGTGTAGCAGAAATGCTCTTTACCTACAGCTTGTTCGGCAACAATATCTTGGAAGGATAGCGAACGTCCGTCAGCTAATGCTACAAGTGTATCGCCATCAAAACAACCCCCCGCTGAATCTCCTTCCACCAAGTAGATTTCGGATTCTGCTGGGTCGCGGGAAGAACAATCTGCTAATTTACCGGGTAATGGTGAAGATTCGAGTACGGATTTTCTTCGTACTAATTCTCGCGCATGACGAGCAGCTTCTGCGGCTTTAAATGCCTGAATTGCCTTTTCTAAAATATTATCGACGACGCTGGGATGAAATTCTAAATATTCGCTCAGAACTTCTCCCACGAAAGAATCTACGATTCCTCTAACTTCTGTGTTACCTAATTTTGTCTTGGTTTGTCCTTCAAATTCTGGCTCGGGTACCTTTACCGAAATCACTGCGGTCAAACCTTCTCTAACATGTTCCCCGCTCAGATTAGATTCGTTTTCTTTAATTTTGTTACGTTTACGAGCAACACTATTTAAAGTACGGGTGAGAACTGTTTTTAAACCTTCAAGGTGCGTACCACCATCCACGGTGCGAATATTATTGGCGAAACCGAGCAAATTATCTGAGTAAGCATCGATACACCACTGTAGAGCCACTTCTACCTGGACGTTATTGCGTTCTCCTTGGACGTAAATTATTTCATCATGCAGCGACTGCTTATCAGCATTCATATAAGCTACATATTCTTTAATTCCGCCCTTGTATTCATAAATTTCAACCCTTGGAGTATCGCTTTTGAGCAATTCCAAACGGTTGTCTGTAAAGGTGATTCTTACACCACCATTGAGGTATGCTAACTCTCGTAAGCGACTGGATAAAGTATTGTAGTCAAATTCAGTAACGGTGGTAAAAATCTGTGCGTCTGGCTTGAAGCTAACGCGGGTTCCAGTCCGACTTTCTTTACTGGGGGCAATTTTTAATTCTGTAACCGCTTTACCGCGTTCGTAGCGCTGGGTATGTATCTTATTATTTCGCCAAATGGTAACTTCCAGCCATTCGGAAAGGGCATTTACAACAGAAACACCTACACCGTGTAAACCTCCAGATACTTTGTATCCACCACTACCAAACTTACCGCCAGCGTGCAATACAGTCAACACAGTTTCCAACGCCGATTTTCCGGTTTTGGTATGTACATCGGTAGGAATACCCCGACCATCATCTGTCACAGTACAAGAACCGTCGGCGTTGAGTTCTACCTCAATATGGGTACAGTGACCTGCCAAAGCTTCATCAATAGAATTATCCACCACCTCGTAAACTAGGTGGTGCAGTCCTCTCGGACCAGTAGTACCGATGTACATCCCCGGTCGTTTACGAACCGGTTCGAGACCTTCCAGAACTTGAATCTGTTCGGCATTGTAACTGCTCGTCATGAAAATCTCCTGATTCTTGGGGCTGAGGTAGCCTAAAAAAACTCAAAACTCAAAAACACTCCCAGATTCTAGCACAAAAGCCTTGCAGGGGAATCTAGAGGTATTAGAAGTGAAATTTATCCCTTTGGTTATACCTGCTTAAGACGGCGGTATTTGTGGAAAACTTTACTCCTATGAGATAACAACAAGTACGCTCTATGACTGCATATAAAGGCTTTGAGAGTTTGAAATTCTGATTCTAAAAAAGTATTAGAAAGGAAATTATAAATTAAAAGTTAAAAGTTAAAAATTATTTCTTTTTGTTTTTAGATTGAATTTTGGGGTATTTCTCTGAGAAAAATAAGGGAGTAGGAAGTAGGAAGTAAGAAGTAGGGGAAGAATCTAGAATTCTGTGTTCTTAGCTTGTCCCAAAATCCAAAATAAGCGCATCCGTTGTTAAAATCTAAAATCGAACTCCCCATGTTAATTGTAATTTGTGGTGCAACAGCAATAGGTAAATCAGGATTAGCTTTGGCTTTAGCTCAACGCTATGGTTCCATCATTATTAGTGCTGATTCTCGTCAAGTTTACCGAGAATTTAACATAGGTACTGCAAAACCTACGATTTCCGAACAAAATTTAGTTCCCCATTATTTAATTGATATATGCAACCCAACCGATACTATGACGGTTGCTGACTATCAACAACAAGCACAGGAAATTATAGGTCAAAGGTTTTCAGGTCAAAGGTCAAAGGTTAAAGGTGAAAAGGTTTTGCACTCTCCCTCTCTCCCTCACTCCCTGACTCTCTCCCTCTCTCCTTCTACTTGTTTCCCTACCTTCTTAGTCGGTGGTACTGGGTTGTATATTAAATCAATCGTGCGCGGAATGAAAATTCCTAGAGTAGCACCTCATCACGAATTGCGATCGCAACTTATGAGCGTGGGTCAAAGTCAACTCTACGCTATGTTACAACAAGTTGACGCTGTTGCAGCACAAAAAATTCATCCCCACGATTCTGTTCGGACTTTGAGGACTTTAGAGGTATTTTATATTACTGGTAGTCCGATTTCTGATTTACAAGGAGAGAACCCACCAGATTATCCGATTCTACAAATTGGTTTAGATTCGGATGTTGGTCACTTGGATAGTCGTATTGCACGGCGAACAGAGAATATGGTAAAAGATGGTTTTGTAGAGGAAGTCGAATATCTTTGTCAAAAGTATGGCAAGGATTTACCTTTACTCAATACTTTGGGGTATCAAGAAATCAAGCAGTATTTGTCTGGAGATATTTCTTTAGATAAAGCAAAGGAATTAACTTTTTTACATACACGTCAATTTGCCAAACGTCAGCGTACTTGGTTTAGAAAAGATGCTCAAATTGAATGGTTTGATACTGAATCTCCGAATTTGTTAGAACGAGTTTGGTTACGAATTCAAAAGTTTATCAATAATGACAATGCAGATAATTTTACTCCAGTAAAATTCTAATTAATTCAAGTTGTGTATTGTTTTATGTCAATTAATAGCAATACCAAATTTAGAAAAACTGGCTTATTATTAAATGCATAGACGCTTCTATTTTAATTTTTTTAGTTTTTTAAAAAGAAAAATTCGTAGAATGAATTACAATTTAAATAATCTATTGCTGCTAATTTCTGCAAGTTTAAATATTTTGTTTTTATTAATTGGTCTGATTGTAATTTTACATAAAGGTGGAATTTATTATGTTAGAAGCAAAATTTTAGCTTTGAATAAAAGAAATATTCAAAACGATTTGAACATTAATTCCTATTACAAACACAAGAAGAGTCAGTTTGAAGTTTTGACAGAATCTAATAATTCTATTTTGTTTTTGGGAGATAGTTTAACTGATGAAGGAGAATGGACGGAGCTATTGAGAAACAAGAATATTATCAACAGAGGAATTTCTGGTGATACAACTCGAAGAATATTGAATCGTCTGGACGCAGTAGTCAATACAAAACCAAAGCAGATTTTTTTAATGGTTGGGATAAATGATTTTGTTAATGAAAAGAAATCTATAGAACAAGTTTTAGAAAAATATAAAATTATTTTAAAAGAGTTAAAATCTAAAATTCCTCAGACAGAAGTATTTGTTCAAAGCGTCTTACCAGTAAATAATAATTTCACTTACTTTTTGCAAGATAACCAGAAAGTAATTAAATTTAATCTAAAACTACAAGAATTAGCCAAAGAATTTGACTATAAATATATAGATATATTTTCTAATTTAGCAGATTTAGATAATCAATTAGATGCTAACTATACGACAGATGGGGTACATTTAAATGGAAAAGCTTATCTAATTTGGAAAGAAGCTGTTGAGAAATACGTTGCAGCGAGTTAATCTAAATCATCTGGATTAACACCCATTTCCCGCAATTTTTGAGCTAAAATTTCTGCACGAGAAAGCGCTTGTTCTTTTTGCTGTTTTTCATTTTCAGCTTGCTGTTGAGCAGCTTGTATTTGTTGTTCTGCTACTTGAGCGCGTTCATCTCCCGTAGGTAAAACGGTATCATCTTGGTAGCACCACCGCAACCAAGTATCTTGTCTCCCTTCAAATTCTCCTGACCATAAAGTTAAACCCAATTCAACTTGTTCTAACCAGGTTTCTGAAGTTTCTCTAAATCGTCTTCCCACCAGTTCGTATATCCGAAGCTGTTGTTCTCCTAATTGCTGAGTTGGGTCATATACTATGTAATAACTGACTCTCATGCGTTCATAAGTTTTCAGCTTATCACCTAATTCATCCCCGATTTTATTCGACACAATTTCAATTACAACTTCTGGGGGTTTACCAAATTCCCACATCAAATAACAACGGTTACGTTTCTCCCACCAGTTTTCTGGGGTTTGGACATCAAAGCTGAGGAACACATCAGGAACTATGGGAGGTTGTTTATATATATGGTAAATTCCTACATTTGCTGCTGCTAAAAAAGTTTGATTCTGTAAAGAACTGTAAAGAGAACTGGCTAAAAGTCGTTGTTGTTTTTCGGAAGCAAAGTTATCCACAGGGGTATCATCTTCGGTAACTAGTTTGTTAGCGTCTAAGATATCGAAGTTATCCTCAGATACTAAAATTTGTTCAACCATAAAATTATCCAATAATTTTGCGTCTTTTTTCTAGTTTAGATTAATTTTTCGTCAGCTAGGTTATATATTGTTTTACT
Source organism: Cyanobacteria bacterium J06621_15 (assembly GCA_038525335.1). GTDB lineage: Bacteria > Cyanobacteriota > Cyanobacteriia > Cyanobacteriales > Nostocaceae > Rivularia. Next base: position 19,455 of record JBCBHT010000135.1, read on the forward strand.
AATTTCGTGACAAAAAGCGAGTGCTTGATTTAAATCATTT
>JBCBHT010000136.1:0-19475 GCA_038525335.1 Cyanobacteria bacterium J06621_15
ATCAACGGTATTAAGAGCAACTTTAAATAACTTTGTAAAGTCTCCCGGAGCAAATTTACCGCTACTAGGACGGCGCTCTTGTTGATTATTTTCCAGGTAAACATAATCACAAATTACTTCATCTATATTAGTCGTGCTATCAATATTCCAAGCTGATAGACAAGCAGCAGTAAGATTCGCTTGTTGAAAATTAGTTCCTACTGCTTGAGTTTGAGTTAAATTTGCTCCTTCTAAATTAGAATTGGAAAAATCTGCTTCACTAATATCTGCTACGGTTAAATCTGTATAACTCAAGTCTGCTGCTGATAAATTAGCACCTTTAAGATTACAACCATAATAGGATTTTTGAGCTTTTTTAGTAACAAGTAAATCTCTAATTTTGGGATTAATTAAAATAGTATTATTCAACTTAGCTAAATCTAACTTCTTTGCTAGATGAAAATTGGTACAAGTTAAGTTAGCATTAGTAAAATTTGTATTTTTGAGAATTGCACCAGAAAAATCTGCATTCTTTAGATTCGCATCTCTGAAATTCGTTGCACCAATAGAAGCAAAAGCTATTGCTATAAAATTAATCCAACTAAAATTTTCATCACCAATTCTGACTCTCCAAACAATATAAATTGCAATAACAATTCCTACCGTAGTTCCGGTGGCTGCTGCAATCGTAGCATTAAATATTGCTTCTAATTTAAATCCCGGTGCTGTTCCATCTCCAAGAAATTCTAGCGCTAGTTTACCAGTTGTTGTTCCAGCGATCGCACCAGTAATGGAGCCGGGAAGTACTGCGGAGGCACTCATAATACTAGCTATTATTCCCGCTACAGTCGTCGATAATGTAATGTTAATTGCTACAGCGACAATCATGAGAGCAGATAACAAAGTAGTTAAAGGTACTGCAACCATCCCCGCTCCGACTCCCAGTATTTTATTTTCTACGAATAAGCCTAGTAATCCACCCAAAGTAACTGAAAATAACGTTACTAAACCAAACGCAAACTGGAGATTTTTTTTAATTGTTGCAACTAAAAATACGGAGAATAATATCAGTATAAAAATCGCAGCCAAAAATTTTTCTGAACCCAGAGAGTAAGGGAACAGTAAATAACCAGTAAAAACAGCAGCAAATACTGTGACAAATCCCAATAATACCGAGAATAAGATTGATATGCTTGTTAAAACAAGACTTTGATGATTTTGTAATCCTGCTTTGGAATTGTAAAAGTTAGCATTTTTGAGAATAGCATTAGTAAAATTAGCCCCACGAATATCAGCGTTAGTGAAATTCGCACCTGTAAGGTTTTGTCCCCGAAAAGAACAACCTTGCAAATTTCTGTTAGAAAAATCTAAGGACATAACAGGCATGATGTCATTTGCTATTTCGGTTTATATTACCTGCCCTGTACAATTGTTACACTAACCTTTTAAGAAAACTTTTATACTTAAAGAGCTAAATCACAAAATCCTCTATAACATTTGCTTCCTCCAATGCCAATTTAATACTAAATTTTTCACCTTGTTCGCCGCTAAACTTAAGTTGAAGACAAACATCGGCTCGTCTTGCGGTGACTTCTCGCAGGGTTACTCCTGACTCTGAAAGCAAAAGTAACTGTAAATCTGCTGGTAAATAATCTTCGCTATTTGTAGGATAAACTTGTACGAGTACGCCAACTTCACCATTAACTTTTTGTACTAGTGCTACAGCTAAAGCTACTGCATTTCCTGCAATTTGCATACCCAAATCGACTAGTTTTACCCTTCTAATTCCAGTAGCAGGGTTTGAAGGGTCAATTTTTCGCAAACTTTCTACCGCACTCCATAAGGTTTCATCATCGGAAGTGCTACGCAGCAGGTTTACTAAAGCTTGAATTGCATTACTATTTCCAACAGCAATTTTTCCCAACCTATTAGCAGCACTTTGACGTTGATGTTCGTCATTTTCTACAGATAATTTATTTATCAGGAAAGCAATTTCATTATTATTAATTTCTTCAGATGCATTATTAGTACGAGTCGCTGTTGCTAAACTTGGTACAGAAAAAAACTTTTCTTCCCATTCCTCTTCAAAAATATTTTGTAACCAACGACTGAGAATAACTCGCGTTTTATCAATTGAGCTAGATAAAACCTTAACCGTATTTTGTTCCCGTTCAATTTCAGTTAAATCTGCTTCGATTTGTAATGCTTCAAGTAAAAGCTCATTTGTGAATTTAAAATTTTTCAAATAAGTTCGATAAGCTGCTAATGGTACGCTTAAAACATCACTCCAAGCAAGTTCTTGTTGATGAAATAACTTAATATTGTATGCTTGATTCGCTTTTGAATTTCCTACTTGTAGCCCTAAGTCCTGAATATTATAAATTGTCGGCGGTTGATTAATTAATCCGTGGTAATAATCTCCTACAGAAAGTAATATTTGATAAATTTCATAGGACAATCTTTTACCAACTGGTTGTAATAAATTACAAACCAGCATAGACTGTACGTGCCAAGTTTCGGCTAATATTTCTTGTGTTAAACCAGAAATATTGGAAGGAATTAATAAATCAACATCACTAATAAAATTAGTTTTCTCAGATAACACCATTACAGAAATTACCTGCCACTCTTCCAATTCCACAGGTGATTCTGGCTCAGTGACAATCATAACGTAACGTGCAGCTTCCTCACCCTGCAAAAACCTCGTTGCTTCTTGCGAGTAAAGCCGATTAAACTCGGAAACAGAAAAATCTTGGGGTGTTTTGGATCTGCGACTTAATTCCCAGATTTCTCCTGGTTGGGGTTTTCGCCGGTATAACTGTCGCATAGTAGAAGATGGAGAATTATGAAGGTGTGTACGCATGACAATATAATTTCTGATATCAAAAGGTGACTAATTTTATTAACAAGTATTGGTGCTATATTATGCTCAAGCGTGAACAAACTTCTCAAAAACTTGACATGACATTTTACAGAAAAATACTTATCACTAATTTACGCCGATTTCTGATATTACAAATAACGCTTTCATTCTTCGGTTAAATCACTAATATTTTCCTTGTCTTACCACTTTGTTTTTGAATATTTTCTCATATTCTTGAGTTTGAAACCTTTTTGTTGTTCGCGTTTTATCGCTTCAACTTGCTCAACTGGCTGCAATCCTAACTCCACAGTGACACGAGCTACCAATTCCTTCCAACGTCGAGATACTTCCCCTTGACTAACTTCCAACTCTTGGGCTAATTGGGTTTGTTTCTTAGATAAAACCATTCCCTGCCATAATTTTAGATAACCACGTTGCGGATAACGAGTATCTAAGGTTGTAATTGCTTCTTTTGCTTTAAGAATTAAATCCGCACGCTCGTAAGAATCAAATATATCTTCTTGGGAAGGAATAGTATCAATTACAGATAAATCTGTACCGATAATAGTTGTATCTAAACTTTGACAATTACGGTATCGCTCTTTCTTCACAAAGTTTATAATTTCAAACCGCGCTACAACTGTTACCCATCGGAAAAATTCTTCAACTCCTCCTTGACGAAATCTTTTTGCTTTTACTGCTTCGATAACTTTGATATAAGCAGTTTGGGCTGCATCTTCCCAAGATATGGAAGTTCTATGAGTATACTTGCGAGCGATTTTATTAATAATTTCTCGATACTTGGGATTCTTGAGTTCTTTCGTTAAAGACTCTGCTTGTGGTTCTGATAGCATGGATTTTATTCACTCATTTATATTCAAGCGAGCATATACATACAATTCGGCGAGTAGGGACTTGTATATGTAGACACAAATAAAATTTGTCTGTTCCGGACTTTAGTTCGTATTTTACTGTCAAATACTATAAATGTAGTTTTACTACCACACTCATGTATAAGTTTTCTGAATTGTTTTCATGCACCATTTTTCGTGGAAAGCTTTCATGATCTACGTTTTCTTGACTTACCTGTAGCGAAATTCAAAAAGACCTGTCTGAAATTTTGGAATATTTTTTCTGCTTTGTTTGTTGTTAAAAGTGAGAGCAAAAACGATAACTGCTTGCTCAAAATCAGAACAATAAAACTTGAAGGAGAAATATTTATGAAGACAAATATTGCCATCAGAAATACAATTTTCGGTTTATTTTTAGCTGCAACAGCTATTCCTACATCTTCCATATTGTCTGCATCTGAATCTGTTGCAACTGCTCAATCTAGTTCAGCCAGCATTTCAAATGTGCGAGTTACTATCAGAACTGGAGGAGATGATTTGCGTAGTGGTTCTGTTGCTTACGGAGTAGTGGAATTACGCAATGGCAGAAAAATTAAGAAAAATCTCAACAATGGAGCAGGTTGGGGCAATAATTCCACCCGCACAGTTACTATTTCCTTACCCAGACGTACAAGAATTAGCGATATAGCTGCATTTACTGTAGAACATGATGGTGCACCTCGTAGATTTCCAGATAGTTACGATAATTGGAATATGAATTCAATTATCGTAACCACACCTAAAGTTTGTTCTGGAGGAGTACAACTAGCAAACCCATCAGGACGACCCCTAGTACGTTTTACTGGAGGACGTAAACGCCGCTTAATTCGTCTGAATGTACCATCTTCCGCAAGAAACCAACGTCCTTCATCTTTAAAAATGATGATTAGAACAGGTGGAGATGACCTGCGAGGTGGTGCTGTAGCTTATGGAACTATCAATTTACGAAATGGTACAACTCTTCCCAAGAAAAACTTGAACAACGGAAATGGTTGGGGAAATAACTCAACGAAGACAGTGTATCTTCCTCTTAAAGGTACTAAACTCGGTGATTTAGCATCTTTGACTTTAGAACATGATGGCGCACCACGTAATATAGGCGAGGGATACGACAACTGGAATGTAGATAGAGTCCGAGTTGTTACACCTCAAACTTGTTCGACCAAAACACTTTTAAGTAAATCTGGACGATTCAGACGACCATTAGTACGTTTCACCGGAGGAAATACTTTCAAGAGATTTCCTATATAGGTCGATATCAGTTTTACTTTAATTTATCTAACTTTGGATAAATTGCAACGCCGGTTTTTTGTACAAAGAGAACCTGCATCATCGTTTCAGCATCTACTTTTCTTATCAAATGACGGAATATTTCCTCACCCCTAGCGAAAATCTGGACAAAACTGCCCAGCCTTACCCAAAAATGCTCTGTATAATTACTAGTTTTGGCTTGCGGTGCGGGGGCATTTTATACAATTAAATGTTTTTTAAATCTCTCGTAGCCCCCGCACCGCAAAGGCTGGGCAGTTTTGTCTACATTTAATTGAACCCTTATTTGTTATTGAAATTAGATACCGACACATAAATCATATTTCAACTGATAAAGGAGATAAATGATGAAATTCAACAGCTTTAACATCACCAAAAATCTATTGCTTGCAATAGTTGGATTGGGAAGTACTTTTAGTATTGCAACTCCATCCACACTTGCTGAACCACCTACTGTTCAAATTAACCCAGAAGTTTTACGGGATACCCCAATTATTCGTCGAGACATCAGAATTATTACTCCACACAGAAAAATTTGCGGTTATCGTTCTGAAAGACAATGTAAAGAATGGCTCAAAAGATTACGAGAAATTCAAGAAGTCCGAACAATTAAAAAACCAGAACCTCAACCAGATCCATCTCCGATTCGGATTGCTCCAAATCTTATTAAGACTCAATAATTTTCTGTAGAGTTAATTTCATTTTAAGGTTGTAAGCATAACTATATTGTTATTGCTTACAACTACTTAATACAAGGCAATGTTCAAAGCAATCTACGTCTTCTATTCTCATTTATAGAATGCTTTTAGAAAAGGGAAAATAATACATCTAAACTAGAGTTACTATACAATTTATCCCGATAATCAGGAGTTAAATCATGTCACGTCATTTAAAGCTTCTACCAAGAGCGTTAATACTTTTAGTTAGTGGAGTTATTGCTTTACCTTTAAACCCTTCCATAGCACAGACAACGGAAGAAGCAGGATTGATGAAACTAATGAGAGGTATGCTGAGTCTTAGTAGCGATACTAAAGTTATTGTTGGTAAATTACCAGAAAAAATGCCAGTAAAACTCCCTATCCCATCAGAATCTCAAATAGTAGGAAGCACCACTGATGATAAGGGAAGTATTAGAATTGTTTTAGAAACTTCTCAACCTGTTGAAACAGTTAGTGATTTTTACAAACTTAACCTCGAAAATTCTGCTTGGGTACGACCAAGATTTTATAGCTTTTATGGGGGTGGGTTTATTGCAAATAAGTCAGAGTTACAGGGACATACAACTTTTTGTAATAATATTAAATCTATGTCTCTTGCCTTAAATATTCAAGAGATAAAAACCACTTCAACTTCAGTTAAATTATCTCTAAATAAACTAGATAAGATAGACGAAGAAGAAGTACCTACACATCATGTTTGTCAATCTTCTGAGACAATAAATATTTATGAAAATAGGGTCAGTTTCCCAGTATTGATACCACCACCAAACACTGAAGTATTTAAAAAAGAAAGAAACTACGGAAACAGTAATGATTCATTAGTTATTCTCAAAACTAAACTTGATGCTAAGACATTAGCAAGTCACTATAGTCCACAGTTAGAGAAAGCTGGTTGGAAAAATATTGATAGTGGAGAAAGCGACTCATATATTTGGAGTACCTGGACATTCAAAGATAAGAAAGGAAGAAATGTACATGGTGTTTTAAGTTTTACCAAAGTTCAGGGACAACCCAATCAGTATTTTGCTAATTTGAATGCTTTTAAACCATAATAGTTGAGCAAGTATCATCTCAAAATGGTTGTAGAAGAAATGTATCTTTTTTTTGATACATTCTAATTTCATCGGAAACAGTGGAAGCTAAGTTTAATCAATTTAATAATTTCTCAACTTGTAAGTAAAGATTTTATCGACACATGCAGGGTTTAAAACCCCACCGTCAGTTGGCGTGCTAGTAATTGTTTGGGGTCAAAAACCCCATCCAATTACCTTTCCCTCTCTCCCGAGATGGAGCCTTAAAAAATGGGCAGGCTTTAAAACAAGTTAACCCGTGGTATGTTCGGCATCTCTCTATACTAAGCCTGCCCATTTTTTTTACGGAAATTGTAACCCCTCACTCCCTCACTCTCTCCCTCTTTATTGCCCTGGTTTATACCGTTGTTAAAGTCTAATTTAAAAATAATTACTTCATAGCGCGAAAATAGATTAAATCATGTCATATTATTTAAAGCTTCTACCTTCGATATTAATCGCTGTAATCATTACTTTACCTTTAAATGCTTCTATCGCTCAGACAAAAACAAAGGAATCTAAAATAAGTCAAATAAAATCAGAAACTTCTACTATTAAATCTCAAAATAAATGTCAATTTCAGGGACATTTTAGCTCAATCAATTCTGTAGATGTTCATTCAGATGGTAAGATTTTTATTAGTACTAGCAATGATAATAGTATTAAATTGTGGAATATTGATAATGGAAAATTAATCCGTACATTTAGAAACGTAGGAAATAGAGGCAAAATCACTCCTGATGGTAAAAGTTTTATTAGTGCTGATAAGGATAACAATATCAGGTTATGGAATATATCCACAGGAAAGTTAATCCGTATTTTTGATAAAAACACCGAATCCATTAGTTATCTTGATATCAGCCCAGATAATAAAATTGTCATTAGTGGTAGTTGGGATAATAATATCCAATTATGGGATATTTCTACAGGAAAATTAATCCGCAGACTAAGGGGACATTCTGACTCGATTAATGCTGCAATCGTGACTCCCGATGGAAATACCGTCATTAGTAGTAGTTATGATGGCATCAAAATATGGGATATTAAAACTGCTTCTCTTATTCGTACTATCAAAGGTCATAGTAAGGTCGTTTCTTCTTTAGCCATTACACAAGATGGTCAAACTTTATTTAGTGGTGGTGAAGATGGGAATATTAAACTATGGAATATTAAAACTGCTTCTCTTATTCGTACCCTCAAGGAACATTCTGGAAGAGTTGAATCCTTAGTTATCAGTTCCGATGGAAGTACTTTAATTAGCGGTGCTGGGGATAATACTATCAAGCTATGGGATATCGCAAATCAAAACCTAATTCATACATTTGGAAAACCGATTAAAAAAGTAGGTTTATCCAAGTTTCGACCTAAAAATCCTCCGTCCGGTGCCATTGCAATAAGTTTTAGCGTTTCAGCTATTAAAGCAGCTATTAGCCCGGATGAGAAGACTATAGTTAGTACGGATGGTATTAATATTCAATTATGGGATGTTGAAAAGAGAAAGCAATTAAGGACAATAAAAGCTAATTATAATGGATTTAGTTCTGTTCTTATTAGTCCGGATAATCAAACTTTAGTTAGTCTAAATATAGATTCACCTATTGATATATGGAATAGATTTACCGGGAGAAAAATTAGGACTATCAAGGACGAATGGGTTCAATCTATTGATATTAGCCCAAATGGAAATACCTTAGTTACTGGTGGTTGGGGAGATAAAACGATTAAATTATGGGATATTAAAACTGGTAAATTAGTTCGTGCATTTAAGGATACTGGAGTTGATAAAGTTGCAATTAGTCCAGATGGGAAGATATTAATTAGTTCTCATGGTGAATTAATTAAATTACGGGATATCTCTACTGGTAAATTATTACGTCAACTAGAGAGTTCTTTCTCGGTTTCATCTCTTGCTGTTAGCGATAATGGAAAGTTTCTTGTTACCCGTAATGTGGGTGATGAAATTCTACTTTGGGATATGCAGACTGGTAAATTAATTCGTACTTTGAAGAAAACAAATATAGATGAGTTCTACAATACAGATAAGAATATTAATAATATAATTTCAGTGACTTCAGCTACTATTAGTCCTAATGGTCGTATTGTTGCAAGTGGTTACAACGATGGAACAATCAAGTTACAGGATTCTGAAACTGGAAACAATATTTATACTCTTAAAGGTCATGATGATGGAGTTTCTGCATTAGCAATTTCTCCTGATGGGAATACTCTTGTTAGTACATCTCAAGATAAAAATATCAAGATTTGGGATATTTCTCAGAGGAAATTAATTCATACACTTTCTGGTCATTTGCATAACATTTCTTCTGTTGATATTAGCCCAGATGGAAAAACTTTAGTCAGTGGTAGTTGGGATAATACGATGAAGGAGTGGAATATCAGCACTGGTAAATTACTAAATACATTTTGTGTATCCGCGAGATGAAAACGGGCGAAAATATGGGTAGCAAAGCGTGGCACGAAGTGACATAAACCTCTCCCAACACAGTCTGTGTGGTCATCCCAATTAGACGTTTGGACAGGAATTTGGGCGGGAACAAAGAAATTTTGGGTAAAAATAGCATCTTTTACCGCCCCCTACATAAAACATGGACAACATTGCCCAGCCTTAGACACAATGTAAGGCGGAAAACCCAAAATTTTGGCTTGTGTCGGTGCGGCCACCACCAAAAAACTAGTTTTTTTACGACATGAAAGCCGCACCGACACAAAGGCGCTTGCTATGTTGTCTATAGTTCTTGGAACCCTGCTTCCCAGGTTGCGGCTACCCATACTTTCAAGGAACAGTTATAGCCCCTCAAAGCGGCGGGAAAGCTTTGATAAATCAAAGTTTTTTACAAGCTAAATTTAAATTCAACTTAGGAAAGAAAAATTTTGGAATATTTCTTCTAGTTGATTTGTTGTTAAAAGTGAGAGCGAACACAATACTGCTCGGTGAAGGAAAATAGGGGGTAAAATAAGAGGAATAGTGTTCTTGTGTTAATTACGAGAACAAGATAAGAGGATAAGACTTACTTTTGATTTTTGAGATTATCGTATAAATCTGCCCAATTTTGTCTGAGAGAATCGATACATGATTGTAAGTAGTCAATTTGGGTTCTTCTAGCCACGGAGATTACAGCATTAATGTGAGCAGGACTTCCAGGTTTACCCAAATGCTTGTATTTACTCAACTTATCAGGTTGTCGTGTAGGAAAAATATTTTGAGTTGCGTGTAACTTGTAGTACCAGTAAGTTCCGTTTTACCTCGTGCTTGGTAGCGTAAAACGCAACAACCTTCCGGGTGCGACTTCTCCACTTTCCTGAATTTGCTTGATAGAAAGTTGTAAAGTCGCAATGGCTTGTTGTATAAGTTCGGTTCTAGAAATAATATCCGAGTCTTTAGCAGGCATTTAATTGCTATGGCAACGGTTATTAGAGGAGAATTATAGTGTTCGCCGTAGGGCATGCGCTCAAGATGCTTAGTGAGGGTAAACACATTGGTGTCCCTGCGAACTAAGAATCTCCGCACTTTTAGGGCGGAGAGTGTCAAAACGAATCAATTATCGCATTTATATCAATTTGAATCTTTGTGTCCACCAACTGACGACCAACTGGAAAACGTTCTCCTGTAACCCAAATTTCTGCTGGAGTGAATTTGTAGATCCTCCTTGAAGAATCGCCGACATAATCTTCGGCGGTTCTGTCAAGTATCTTTCCCGCTCGTTGTTGAAGAATCTCAAACGCCGAAGCGGCTTCTTTTAATTTCAGAGGAAACGCACCGCCATTTAAATACAAACCTTCTCCTGTGCCTTCTTCTGCTGCGGAATTGTAAATTGCGATCGCAAGTCTTCCGTAATTCCTGTTGATATTTTGAGAATGCAGCGCGTCAATGGCGGACGACCAGTAAAGATTCAATTTATCATCATAAGCGTAAAACACCGGAGATACCCACGGGAAAGCGTCTTGAGAACAAGTTGAAAGTGAGCAATATATAACGCTTTTAAGGATTCGCTTTGCTTTATTAATTGCTTCGGGATTCGATTTATTGGAAGAATCGACCCACTGGTTAGAACTTGTGGCGGTCATCAGTTATAACTATGTAGATAATGACCATCATACCAATTTACTAGTATCTGAGCCACTCCGCGCTACAAATGTTTCCTCTGCAAATTGTAGCGTAAATGTAATATATAATACACTTAAGCTATTAATCGATTGCGTTCCCTTAACACGTCTCTTGGCTATAAATGCCATGATGTAGTTATAAAAAATAGACTTAAATTATAACTACATATTAGCTGAGCAAGCCATCATCGTTCCAATAACGAAGAAGAAGAATCCACGTCTAAAAAAGTGGTAATGAAATAAGGACACATCCTGAACCAGCTACTACATGCCTTAAAATAAATATTTATCTTTAGTAGGCTTTGTACTCACAACTGAAGTTTTTAATTATACTCACACCGCTCAAACCTCCGGTGGTACTTCCTTCTTTGCAATTATGCTGCTACTGGTTCCGCTGCGATATTGGTACTTAGACGATACCAAACACCATCGATTTCCATAACTTTGTTATGAGCTGTCAGGTTTATTAACTTACTTTTCTTATCGTCTGCGTAACCTGTGTAACTTATTTCAAAATCATTCTTAGACTTCAATTCAGTTTCGAGCCTTTCAAAAGATTCTGGCAGCCATACATCTTTAGTTTTGTTACTTAACAATGTTTGTACGCTGACATCTGGGAATAAGCTTTTAAATTTACTGCTCAACCAAACCTGCCGAGTATCATTTAATCGAATCAAACAACTAGATCCCTTCTCCATCTGTGCCATCAAATCTAACCATTGTTTGTGCCAAGCAACAGGATTTAATGCTGTAAAAACTAGTGGGTCACTAGCAATTCCTCCGCTCAAAGGCGTATTGATAAGGTATTCCATGCTGTTTTCTCCTGTTTTATAAATTAATTTACTTTTTCCAAACCGCCTTGCCCATAACTCAAAAAGGTCTCCACCTTCGGCGATCGCGTCGTCAATTTCTTCGGAGAAAAAAGTAAGCACAATCGCGTCGTCCTGAAACCACAAGTCTTGAGCAAGAACGTTGAAATCTAACTCTGTGTCTCGCATCCCTTGGTTTCCTTTTTCTTAAAGGCAGAACGTTTTGGTGTTCTGCTGTTACAGAGGCACTGGTTTTGAAGTGCTTCTAGCTTGTGTGAATCAATTCCTGTTAATTCGGATATTTGACTTGCATCAAAATCATCGTCACCATTTGTAAGAGCAATAATAAAAGCTTTTAATAATTCGATTTCCGACAAAGCTTCAGATAAAGCTTCGTCCAACTTCAGTTCGCCAGATTGCTGAAGGCGATCAAGCTCGTTCCTGACCAGAATTGCTGAAAATGTAGCAGGAGCTTCACCTGAAACATCGCAATAGGCATTAAGAAGCCGGGTGTACTTCTCCGGCAGAGTGATCTGAAATCTTGGGTTTCGTTTTTTGGGCATATCTATGTTAATGTTGACGTTTTTAATTTTAACATCCTTAAGGTTGGCTCAGTGTTGGCATAATATCTATTAGTATAAAATATTTTCTTAAAATCAGTGCTTTTGGTGGTTGTCACAAAACATCCTCTAATGTATGGTATTAACACAGTGGATGTGATAAAGACGTTCTAAGATGACTATAAAACGACTAAAAGGAGAACGATGTGACGAGTTTTGCAGTATTGGAAATAAGAAGGGCGATTCTAGAAGCTAGAGCTTGGATTGAGCAACAAGATGATTATGCAGCAACCTTAGAAGGGTTGAAAACACTAGCTCGAAAAATTGTTGAAGTAACCGGAATTAAATTCGATGGGCGCTGGGGACAAGGCAAGCTTAGTGAACTTGTAAATGCTTTAGATGGTAAAGTTCGCTCCTCGCTGCACGAACCAATTGAAGTAGAAGAACCTATCGAGTCGGAAATCGAAACCGAGCCAGAAGAAAAAGAATATACCGCAACAGTCAAACGATTAGCTGGCAGATTAAATACACTGGAGACTGTTTTTATTCTATTCGTTCCATTGAAGGAGATTTCAAGTAAACCCGACACTTTAGTTAAACCTGGATTTTATCTTTCAAAGTCCTTATATAAACTGGGTTTGAATATAGCCAGTCGCATCCATCTCCAAGCAAAAATTTTAAGCAAAGGTCACTTCGTTAGAACTCAAATTTATCAAATAGACAGGCGGCAATCTGATTCTCAAACTCAAACAGTACTCAGAATCAATCATATTGATGGATTGGTATCAACATGAGTCAATTTTTATTCCTGTGGATATCGGGTTGATATCCCGTTGACTTTCTTCTGACTTCTCACTGAAAACAAGTTAACTTTTCACTGACCTCATATTTAATTGATGCAAATCACAGATTTTATTGTTAACCGAACGCTAAAAAAGACGCTTATAGCTCGTCTGGGCATATCTCCGCAATGTTTTTACGACTCCTACCTCCCTCTTGCCGAACAATGCCCCGATTTCTTGACCGACTACCCTTTGTGTGACGGGCAGCACTTCAAAAGAATTGGGCTAACAGATTATCAAGTATGGGTAGTTCAGATGATTTTTAGTTTGGTACAGTCCGGATTACCTAAACGACATATTGCCTATAAAGACGAAGATGGTTTTTACTTTATGCCACAAGAAATAGAGCAATTTTTAAGCAAAGAAAACTACTTGAAATCCATTAACCAGTCTCAGTCAGTAAAAGCAAACTTAATCTAAAAACTAACAATGAATATACGAAACATCTCAGAACAATTAAACCAGCCTCTAGAAGAAGTTAAACAAGCAGCAAAGTCGCTTTTCAAACCAATTCCTCCAACATTTACTTCTTCTCAAATAGCTCAAATCGAAGAGTATCTATCTAAAAAGAAACACTTACCTAGCACTCAATCAACTCAAGAACGAGAAGATTTAATTCCTTTCAACCAACAACGCACTCAAAACCGAATTAAGCGTTTGTATGAAGCTGGTTCAATGGTTGGTAAATCTGAAGCTCAAGCTTTCAATGCTGCCAGACAGGATGCGTTTTTGAAAGAAGTACAAAATGATGATGACCAAATGTTTTACGACTTTATTAATGGAGCCATACAGCATACTGTCCAAAATAGCCACTTTGCACGAAATGTGGACAGGATAAATGGACGTAAAGAAGTACTTTCAATTGATATTACTTCTTATGAACAACCAACAGAAGATTCCCTCAAGTATTTAACTGAAACAGAAGACGACAAGTTAGCTCGTGGTTGGCAGAAATTATTAAACCCTGGTCACGAGATGGAACCTTAAAAAAAATGGGGCAGGCTTCCCGTTCTGGGTCGGAGACCCAGAACGGGCGAGTCCCTATGTTTGAAAACCTTCATGCTTGTTAAAAAGCCTGCCCCATTTTTTTTGCGTAAATTGTAGGTCAATAAAAGCAAAAGTAACCTTCAACGCCAGAAGGTTGCTCCTCAAAACATTTATTCATATTCATGAGAGAAATTATGAAATTTTCACTCGTTGACACTGCTCGTTTAGATTCGGAATGTCTAGAAGAATCGGATTTTGAAAATCAACGCAATCGTATTCAAAGTCGAGTTAATGCAATTCTTGATGCTGGTGGTTTAGTTGCTCCCATAATTTGTTTTCCCAACGGAACAGATGATGACGGGCAGCAGATTTTTGAAGCATTTGAAGAAGAGTCAAATCTTCTTAATACTCTTGCCATGATTAAACTTTACCGAGAAGAACCTAGAAGATGGCATTTGTCAAACGCTTGGGTTGTTGACGATATTGACCAAGCCGAAACCCTCGCACAACAGTACTTAATTATGTGTGGGATTGAATAATGTCGGCACTCAGATTTTTAAGCTATGGATCTTCTGCTTTAGGCGCAATCCTTATCTGTATTCCCCTCGTTCCGGGCATGATTGCAAATGTCCAAAATGCTATTCAAATTCAACAAACTGAAATAGAACAGAAGTTAGCTAAAGAAAATATCAAGCGCCAGGAAGAATTAAAGCGTTTTGGCTACGATGAAAAGCAAAAAACTCTAGATAAAGCATCAAGAATCGGAGAGCATATTGAATATAAACAAGTAACAGTTGAAAATTATGCTTTTTCTGTAAATCATCCGCCAAAACTTGATTTACGTGCTTTTAAAGCCAATGAACATATACAAGTCTTTGACCGTAACGGAGTTTGTATCGGAAGAATACGCAATTCATATTTTGAATTTAAGGTTCACTACCTCAACACTTGCTTAACAATTAATTCAGTAGAAAAATATGGCAGTAAATAGTAATAAGAAGCAAACAAGTTCACAAACTTACACTACGAGCAAAACATCAAATAAGAAGTCAGGAAATTTCTTGTCAAGTTTTATCTTGTTTATTCCACGCAAATGCGCGGATATCCTCGTGTGGCTAACTCAAAGAGAAGGACGAGAATTGTTGATCTGGTGTGTCGTAGTCTGGGGAGTTCTTGTAGGGGCAGATTCCTTATGGGTTGCTAATTATGGAACTCCAGCATTAATCGGATTTGGAATGCCAGAAGGAACCTTAGCATTAGGAGTTTTTGATTCATTATCAATTTTGCTCACCAGTAGATGGTCACAACTAGCAACCGTTTTATTAGGATCGTTAATTCTGCAAGTTGTTGAAGGTTTTACTTTACATTCAATTACGCCCGATCAAGCTAAAGAAAAGCTCGACCATTATTCTCGATATGATGTTGGAGATAGTCCAAAAGGTAAAATAGCACGCGCTAACATTGCTCATGCAGAGTACAAGTTTGCAGGAATAAAAGGATATCTACTAGTTGCTTTGGCAGGTGGAGTTTGTTGGTTTATTGATATTTCCAATACTTTTGGAACTCATGACCCGATGCTTTATTGGGGTTATCCCGGTAAGGTGTTGTGGGTTATTGGAATGAACATCTTTAGAGTAATTCTTCCGGAGACCGCGATTGCAATTCTACTCAAAGTTATGAATAAAGATTAAAAAAACGCTCCAGAAACCGCGTATATCGGGGTCGCAACCGACTGGGGCATAGTTTCTATGTATACTTTTATGGCTATCAGAAAAAACAATCAAAAATTTATCGATAAAACAAAGCTTGAACCGCACGATATTGAAACCAAGGTATCGGAAATTGAACTTAAGACCCAACAGGCATTAGATAAGCTGCGTCGTCAAAAGATTGGTTATCCTGATACTGAAATTCTGGAAGCAGGAGCTATTGAGCAATGGCTTGAGGATTTAAAGTTACGTCGAATACATGAAGCTACTGAAACGCGAAGCCATTCTGGATTCGGTCAAATATTCGGTATTGCTGTTTTTGCAGTTGGTTTTGGCTTGACCAGTGGAGCTATGGCACCTGTGTCTCCAGCAATCATGTGTTTAGGTGCAATCGGTTATGGAGCTTCACTGATAGATACCAAAAATCGGATTAATAAAGTATTTCCTATTCCTTTTTTAAATTTGTCATCACTTAATATCGCTGAAAAACTTAGTCCAGATTTAAGGAGGAATGAAGTTCAATCAACGGAAAACCGTGATACATCTGACTACCTTCAGTTTGATAAATCTCGCGAATTGCTGATGCTCACAGAATATCAGAGCATGGTAATCCAACTGCTAGAAAGAGTAGAAAGTGGAAAACGATTTGCTATCTATCAAGTACTCAAGCAAGCCGCAATCAATTACGACCTTGGGCAAGATGCAAAACAAATTGCAGCAGCAATTAACAAGAATTTGGATGCGATCGCGCCCGACCCAACCTTAGATAAAGAAGTAGTTCAGCGGATTCAATCTGAGATTGTTACTCCCGTAGAAGTGGACGTTGAAACAATGGAACCAGTTGATAAACTAAACTTCGCTCTACCAATGGATGAAGTCCGTCTTGAAGAGTTGGAAGCCTCGCGTCGGTACAGCCCAGAAGATTTAATTCCAGAATTCGCAGTGGAACCAAGGAACACAATGGTTGTTGGTGCTGGTGGAACTGGTAAAGGAATTGTTGTTTCTAACTTGCTTCGCGCTTTCAAGCATTCGCATCCTGATTACTTTGTCGTGGTGTTTGACCCAAAAGGAGATTCTAGAGAAAAAGGATATTTTGATGGATGTACTAACAAATTGTTCTCTTACGATTCTTTGGGTAAAACTGCTAAACAGAAATATGCTGCCTATGAAAAAATGTGGGAAGATTTTTATGAAATTCTTCGGGAGCGCGGTGAAAAAATTCTTTTGGTGATTGATGAAGCTACTACTATGGGCATGACTTATAAATTGGTCAGAAAATCTGACGATTTAAGGTCAAAGATATCGGATTTACCCAATCTTGGCGGCTCGTCTTCTGTTTACAATATGATTATTGCTCAAAATACTCACGTCGAAGATTTAGGAATAAACAAAGGAATTCAAAACAACTACACTCGTATTGGCTTAATTTCTCTCAAAAAAGGTGAAGGTCAATCTTCGTTTGAAACAATGCAGAAAACTAGGTTTCTTTCTGATTGTAACTATACTTGGAATGACGTGCGAGTTACAGCAGAAAAATCTCCACGAAAAAGGGCGTTTTATTTTTCTAAATTTGAATGCTGGTTACCTCTTCCAGAATTAACAAATTATAGTGGATATGACCGAGATAATGATTCCGGGATTCGCAATCAAACAACCCAATTGCAAACTTTTGAGCAAACCAAACTTCAATCAACACAGGATGAAATTGAACTGGTATTTCAAAAACTTTTGGATGCTCCAACGACGGATATCAAAGAAGCTATAAAACTTGCAAATCCACAAGCTTCTGATAGCGCTTTGGACAATATAATTCTTCGGGTAAAAAGTGAGGCGATCGCAAGAAATAATCAAGCTTTGATTAGCAAGTTTTTCTAAGCTTTTAAAAGCGAGGAAGATAAAGAGGGAGGGAGTGAGGGAGTGAGGGAGAGAGGGAGAGGTAATTGGATGGGGTTTTTTGACCCCTCCTGCCTCGAAGATAAAAATACCACCTTCTGGGAGGCAGGTGGAGGTGGTTTAATTAGGGTGCATCTATCTGCATTCAACTCTGCTCTTCTTTTTCTTCCTTTTTTTTCTTCTCAAAAATTTGAATCCCTGCCTCTACAACGGTTAAAAACCCACCGTCAACCTTTAATTTTCCAGCAACAACTCCAGTCCATTCCCCATCCGATGCTTCAATCCCTTCAACCCGAGAAACTGCTTTATTCCAGCTTCTTCTATTCACTAGAGAAGCATATTCATTCTCATCGTTATCTTTATCTTTAAAGAACAATTTAACTTTTTTATTCTCAGCAGGCTCTGCCTTTGGAAGTTCAGAAAATTTTAAGTTAATTTCTATCTTAGCCAAAGCTATTACTTCTCCTGACTTGATTAATACTGCTTGATTATTGAATGGTTGTTCTTTCTTCTGTGTTTTCTTTTTCTTCTTTTTATATTTCTTCGCAGGCGAAGCAACCAGCTCTTTCTGAACAGCTTCTAAATCTTGCTCAATCAATATCTTATTTAAAAGCTCTTCTTGATATCTAAGCGTTTCTTCGCTCGGTTGATGTCGCTTTAGCTCCGTATTCAGCTTAAAAGGGTCGAAAGCTTTAATCTGAACCATTGGATTTATAGATGCTTAATTGCGTGTTTAATTTTTCACACTTTATCATAGTTGCTATCTATAGCAAAGTTTTAACAGCATGTAGATAAAAAATGTAATCTTATTATAATTTTTGTTACTATGAAGCTTTAATTTAATTAATAGGAATTAACTGTGAATATTGCACGCGAAAATTTATAAGTCAGGCGCGAATTCATACCGAAGGGATAATGCAGGTTAAAACTAAACTTTTGGATACCAGAAACCGAACATAAAGAACTCCTTGATTTTATTGCAGATGATATTGTTCAAAATCTGCTAGAAACCATCCTATTTATCGAGTGGAGATTTGCTGCTACCTTAAGACGGAGCCAAGCTAGAAAAAAATGCACTCAATATTAATAGAATTGAGGAATAAAAGTGAAAGCTCTGTCACTTATTTGAGTGAGAAGTTTTAAGCTTTGACTAACAAATTATTTAGTATTGTTGAAAATTGAAACTCGGTAATCTTGTCTCCATTTATGATATATTACTCGTTTCCTGTCTCAGTAAATCTTTCTCAAACTGCTATTAAAGATACTTGAACCGCAAGAATTTAAAATTTTCCTTTTTTTAATTGAAATTAAGTAAAGTATTGCTATACGGGTATTACTTTAATCTAAATGAGTTCAGAGAACTCTGCTTCTCGCAACATTTCTTAATATAGTAATTATACTGCTAATAATCAGTTTTATGTACTTTTACTTAAACTAACTATTATCATTCGTAAAATACACTAACCCATAAACAATAAAAGACCTGTTAAGAAAAAATAAAATTTGAAATATGTACTCCGGCTTATTAGAAAATATGTATTGAAGGTGAACTTTTCGACAATTTGCGATGCCCGACGAGAAGCCGCACAATATTGGAGATAATTACAGTTTTAATTCCCAGTCGTTAGGCTTAACGCAACCAGTGCCTTTAACGCTGCACCCGGCTGAGGTTTATATCCGTTCCCTTGGCAAAGGTTCCCGTCGAACAATGCGTGAGGCACTGAATGCGATCGCCAAGTTATTAACTGATAATGAATGTG
>JBCBHT010000137.1:0-19439 GCA_038525335.1 Cyanobacteria bacterium J06621_15
ATTAATGTATCTTGTACGTCTGCGGGAATTCTGGTTAATTCTTCCACTCTTGCTATTTTCCCATCTTCCATTGCTCGCATCAACGGACTAGCTACTAAAGCTTCCATCGAAGGACCATCAGCTAATAATTTCGCGTAATTCCAACCGTAACGAATCGCTTCCTCGCTGGTTCCTGCTGTACCTTGAATTAATAGTTTTGAATCTCCAGAAATCGCTGCGGTTAAATGTTCGGAAACCCAGGATTTTGCAGTACCGGGAACTCCAATTAACAATAATGCTCTATCGGTTGTCAAAGTAGCGATTGCAATTTCAATTACTCTTTTATCACCAATATATTTGGGAGAAACTTCAAAGCCGCTATCGAGTTTACCACCCATTAAATAAGTCATTACAGCCCAAGGTGATAGTTTCCAATTCGGGGGACGCTGACGTTTATCAACTTTTTGTAATTCTTCTAATTCTTCAGCAAATTGATTTTCAGCATGTTCTCTGAGTAATGTTGTTTGTTTATTTACTTCTTCTTTGTTTTTAGCCATATTTTCCCCTGGGATTTTTATATTTAAGTTATCTATTCTTTTCCTACATTTTGGGAGACGTAATATATTACGTCTCTACACTAGTAATGCTTGTTTCATGTCGAACCTAAATTTTAATTGGGTTAAAAAATTATCAATGGATTTGATTACGGATTCGTTAATATTTTCAGATTCTGCAAATTTTAATATCTCCGCTGCTTCATGATATATAGAAGGTGAAATTTTGGTAGAAAAACGTCCTAAAGCCGAGCCAAACTGCCAATTGTTAACTTGATTATTGTTTTCAATACAGTTTTTAATTCTTGAAATTACTTCTCGACTAATTTCCTCATTCCAAATATGTGGAGTATGAATTAATAATGGAAAAGCTGGACTCGCAGAATTAAAAGGTGGTGTATTTGATTGTTGTAAAACCTCTAAAGTCAAATTTTCAACTTGAGAACGAGATAAGATTCTCAGGAAATTTACAATTGAATTATCAATATGATTTAAGTTTTTATATAATTTCACAGATGACTTGAGCAAAGCTTCAGCCCAAACCGTATCTTTACTTCTGATTGCTGCTGTAGTCCAAGCTTCTAAAAATAACTTTTCCCATTTACTATTTTCTACAATATTAATTAATTCAATCGGGCTTTTCTTCCAATAATCGCTCCATATACTAGGAGGAATACAACAAAGCATTTGTAATAGTAAACTCGCTTTTTCACCCAAAGAAGGAATATATTTTGATTCATCAATTCCGTCTTGAGTCATTTCCACAGTACATTTTTTTGGTAATACTACTTCTATACCCTTACTATCCAAACTTAATAAAGGACGAACTCTTTCAATCATCCTTTGAACAAGCTTTGATTCTGGAATTTGTGCGAGTAAACGAGCAGCAACATCTCGCACTAGCTTGCTTCTATCATCAAGAGCATCTTCTAAAAACTGCTCGTCATCTATATTTATAGAAATCTCCAAAGCTTCCAATAAACTTGCTCTCTCCTGCGCTCGTTCCTTACTCCAAATTTTTTGTAGCTGCTCGCGTCCTTTTTGTGGTTCCGATTGACGCAATTCTTGTAATAACTTTTTTCTAGCTTCTAAACTACCATTCTTCCAAATTTTCTCTATATTTTCACCATTGACATAATTCCAATCTGGATTTTGTGCTGCTAACCAAAATCCTCGTTTACCCAAAACAGGTAAAATATCTTTCCGTAAATCACTCCTTCTTTTTCCCAGAGCTAATAGCTCGAGTAAATACCTTGGTGAAACAACTCTTTTAGTTTCAGCTAATAATTGTAACCACTCAGATAAAGCTCTATTATCTCCTCCGCTAAGCATCATTCCTAAATGCTGTTCCGAAACCTGACTGCAATATGGCAAATCATCTAAATCACAACTATTCAAACTTTTTTTACCATCAATTGCAGTTGATTGACCCGCTTTTTGATAAAGATAAATTGTTCCAGCAGCACTCAACAAACAACCTTCTTTATCATTAGCATCAAGACCACTCAGAACTTCATCTAATCGATTATATTGAGAAAGTTTTAACTGCTGTCTCTGAGTACCTATTACTGCTGTTTTTACTAAATCTTGCCAAATTTTCATTTACAATAATTGGTAATTGGTAATTGGTAATTGGGTACTAATAATTAGTAATCGGTAATTAATAACTCTTAATTCAAAATCCGTTACCGAACACATCCGTTATCAAACCTATCTATTACCAAAATTCATCCGTTGCCAAATTCACCCCTTGCCAAAATTCACATATTGATTATCTACCCAAACACTTACAGGTAAAAAATATTCTCCATCCCATTCACCAAATATATCTATTGGATATCCACCACTAAGCGCTAATAACTGCCAATTATGTTTAAATCTTGATTTCATCGGAAGCAAATATTTACCTTCATCCCGGATAAACCAGCTATCATTTTGTTTCATTGGAATTACTTGATTTATTGCTGCGGGAAATTGTTCTATCCAAGGATTTTTAGCTAAAGCTTGAGAATATTCCTGCATCATGCTTGAGATATTACTATATCCAGGAATTTTATCAATTTGAGTCGATTCATCTTCACGATTTTTAACTATTGCTCTCAAGGGATAAGCGCTTTCAAAAAATACTAATTCTGCATTTATACAACTTCCAGGTACAAGACTAATATCTAATGGTTGACTACCATGGGCAAAGTTAAGAATTAATGCTTTTTGTTGCGTTTGTTTACCTAAAAGCCAATTACGCTGTATTTTCAACCGGTCTTCTTCTGCTAAACTTTGACCCAAAATTAGCCAAGAATCATTTACTCCTTGCTTTGTCGATAATTCTTGTTGGTTCTGAGAGAAACCAATTTGAGTCCGAATATCTGCTTGTACTGGAATAGGTAAACTTTCCAAACGCTTGAAAGCTTCAGTTAAAAGATATACTCTTCCTAACTGCGATAATAACCTTTCCTGCCATCCCGTACCCGAATGAGAGATACTTCCCATTTCCCTAACCAAACGAGCGACCCCAGAAGCTTGTGCATCTACCAACCTCGCTGCTGCATCATCCCAAAAACTGTAGGGTCGTTCTTGCGCTGCTGCTAATCCATTGCTGACCAAATCCCGCAACCATACTTCTAAATCCTGCATTCCTACAGTCACTTTGTTCAAACGCTGTGCTGCTCTTTTTGCTTGCGCTTGGGGGTCTGCTTCCTTCTTGATTTTTTCCTCTACTTTTAACTTCTCTTCCTTCTTTTCTTTTCTTTGACTGCGAGCTTCCAGCCAATTATCAACCCACTCCGGGGGTGAATCTTGAGTAAATAATTGTGGTTCATTTACTAATAAAAGAAACAAAGCAATACCGTGCTTACACGGAAACTTTCGACTGGGACAAGTGCATTTAAAAGCGGGTTCAGTCAAATCTATCTGAGTTTGATAAGGGTTTTTCCCGCTCCCCTGAAAATTACCCCAAGCCGCTTTTTCATTGCAACCTAATGACGACCACTTACGAGAAGTAGCCAAAGCTCTAGCATTTTTAGCAGAACTTGCATCAGGTGCTAAAGCCAAAATTTGTTCCTGCGTCCAAGTTGCAGACATTAAAATAAATCGCAATTAACAGAAATTAGATGGGAATTTACCTCCCAAGCAATTGTACACAGGGAAATATAATTCGTAATTCGTAATTCGTAATTCGTAATTAATTCCCTTCGGGCTTAAGCCTCCTAAAACACGTCGGAAAGATAAAAAATAACTGGTTCCTAGTACCGCTTCGCGGAAGTAAGAAGTAAAAAGTAAGAAGTAAGAAGTATTATCGGATAAGGGTTTCAACCTTTTAGAATGGTTGCTTTATTTAAGCCGTGTTGTACTAGTTACGTAATGACATATTATTAATAGTTCACAAAGAAAGCGAATAAGTAAAAATGTGTTTCTTTAAAGTGAAGCAAATAGCTAAAAACTAGTTAGAGAAACGAAACATTGCGTTTTTTAGCGTTGACAATCTAGTAAGAGGTGTAACTAATCTAAATCATGTTCCAAGCAGTTATAGCGAATTTGGCAATTATATTTTATTTAATAATGGGTTGTTGTTTTTTTGTTCAGTGGCTAGGTTTTTTTATAGATGACAAAGAAATGAATTCAACCCAGCGCTATTTCTCTATGTTGATTTTAATTTTAGGTACTATTTTATGGCCTCTAATTGTGCCTTTGGCTTATTTAGAATTATTGAAGTTTCATAGGAAGCATAAGCAGGTAATTGATTTATTGATAAATCTATCTGATGCACAATTGTGCGATGATTAATACAATAATAAGTAGCAAGTAGAAAGTAGCAAGAAAAGAGTAAAACAGAGAGCAAAATGAATTTTATCAAACCGGGATTATTGAATATTTTTGCGGTTTTACTAGCGAAAAAATATCCCGAGTAATGTTTACTTAATTAGACCAGCTTTTAAAGAAAGTAGGAAAGAAAAAATAGCATTGCTAATCTTTTGTTGGGGCTGAAGATGGGTTTAATGTTGAATTTGGGGTCGGAGTCAGAGTTGCTTTTGGAGAGGGAGAAGTTGTTGGAATTGGAGTTGGATTTGGGCTGGAATTATTCGGAACAGCTTTTGGACTAGCATTAATTGGAATTGGTTTTATAGTTGGATTTGCTGGAGTAGCTCCTGGTGATGGTGATGGTGACGGAGAAGGGTTATTTTCTACAGCTTTCCATTCCGAGAGCGAACGTTTAATCGCATTTTCAAATTTTTGAGACACCGAAACTACTTCAAAATTTCCATCTGGTGTTGTAGCAAAATTATTTTGAGCGTAAACAAAACGGTTATCAAAACTTGGTTTACCCACAACTAACTTATGAGTTTTTTGATTGTTTAACGTAATATCAATAGTTGCTTGGGGTTGTTTCAAGCCGAATTCTGCGAGTTCGGATGGAGGAGTACTTACACTTCGTTCGGTTTTTTCTGTTTCCAACAAGTTTAATAAATAAGCTACAGTACCATCATTCGCAGGTACATTTTCGGGGGATTTCATCAACCACTTTGTTTTACCCGATTCTGGAGAACGTTCTAAATTGATAGTTTCCGACGGAGTAGTTATTTTCAAAGCTTTAACATCATCTTCCTTAAAAGCAAAAAGTTGCTGCTTCTTTTTCTTGACTTGTTCTTGTTGAGACTTCCATTGGAACTCATAGAAATAAACAAAACCACCCAACAAGATTGCTAGCACCAATAAAACCAAAGTCGTCCGCTGTAATTTCATAAAATCAATTATCAATTATCAATTATCAATTATCAATTATCAATTATCAATTACCAATTACCAATTACCAATTATCAATTACCAATTACCAATTACCAATTACCGTTTATTGTTCATTGTTCATTGATAATTGTTCACCTTCTTTGAAACCACAGAAGTGCTGCTGCTGCAAAAGCAAGTATGGGTAAAACTAAGATAGAAGAAAGTGCTACAAGATTTGCTTGTGCTTGAGAAAGATTAATCCGACGATTTTTTGCTTCTTTGGGACGAATTGAAAGAGGTTGTGAATCTTGTTTGCTCAACCAGGTTACTGAATTGAGAAATACATCTCCATTTAATTGCTGACTAAACAAACCATCTGTAATAAAATCTGAATCTCCGAATACTACCATTCTTGATTCACTGGGTTCGGTTTTTTCGGTTTTTGAAGTAGGTGTTGGAGTAGGTGTTGGAGTAGGTGTTGGAGAGGGGGTAGAGGGGGAAGAGGGGGGAGAGGGGGTAGCTGTTGGTGTTTGTGTTGGTGTGGGAGTTGGAGAAGCTGTTGGTGTGGGAGTTGGTGTTGGTGTTGGTTGTGCTGCGATTTTCTTAGTTAAAGCAATACCTAAAGTTAGAGGACCTGGGATATCTTGGTTTTCGTTGTATTCCAATTCTTCGCTTTCCCAATCGCTTTCACCCCAACTTGCTGGTAGTGGTTGAGTTCTTAATAAAGGTGTATTTTCAACTCCATCTACAGAAATTGTTTCAACTGGTCGAGCTAATTTATATATAGATATCCCATTTTGAAATTCTTTAGTTATGGGATGTTCTCCGTATTCCGTTACAATTGAGATTGCTTTGGGTAGTTGTTGAGCGCTTTCGGAATTGTTAATCGCTAAACGGTTGTCTAAACCGACTCCCCACTCTTGTAGAAAAACATCTAATTTCGGGTCAACTCCGGGGTCAACCATCACCAATAAATTACCACCACCGTTTGCATAATCCCGTAAAGCTTGGATTTCACCTTCTAATAATTCCTCCTGAGGACCAGCAAGAATTACAACATCAGCATCACCGGGAATATTGGGAGATTGAGTTAAATTTAAGGGTTGAGCGATATAGTTTTTATCAGTTAAAGCTTGAACAGCTTCCGAAATTTTACCTTCTCCTCGTTCTAATTGACGCTCCCTATGACCTTGGAGAAAATAAATTTTCGAGGTACTGGGATTAGAAATTAGAGCTAAACGGTTAGTTAATCTTGATTCAGAAAGACGTTCTTGTGCATTAATAACCTGGACTAACTGCTGATTTTGTCCAGATTCTAAATAAACTTCACCATAATCTTTAACACCAAATTTATTTGTTAAATTCGGTCTAGCTAAAGGGTCTACATATTCAAATTTAAAATCATTACTTTGTCTGGCATAATTTTGCAGTAAATCCTCATCCAAAGGATTTTTATTCGGGTCGAAAACCCAAACTTTTGCGGGTTGTTCTAAATTTTTGACAATTTCTCGGGACTGAGGAGCAAGAGTAAATAAATTAGTCTCAGTTAAATCATTGCGGATATTGTAGCGAGTAGCCAAGAAATTAATTAACCCCAAAATTGCCACAACAGCCAAAGTTGCGATTAAAGCATTAGTACCAACTTGAGTAGAGCGACGACTCCACCATTTTGTCGAATAGCTCTGCCATATTAACCAGAATACAGCAATAGCTAATCCTAAAATTATCAACACTAAAGGAATAGTTCCCCATTCCTCCGAAACAAAACCCACCGTCAAACCCGTAGTTATCAGGAAAGGTGCAAGCCAAATCAAATATTTCATCAGGTATCAATTATCAATTATCAATTATCAATTAACAATTATCAGTCTCTTATTAAGTAGTGCAATAATATCCGTTGCCAAAATATCCGCCACTAAAACATCAACTGCTTAATTCCTAACTCCTAACTCCTAACTCCTAACTCCTAACTCCTAACTCCTAACTATTAATAATTAATTTCTTTGAAATCTAAACGCATCAATAGATTGTGCTGTGAGAAAAATTCCTAAAATAATGTAGCTGGAAAATAATATCAAACTATTAGTATCAAATATCCCTTGAATCATGTTGTTGTAATGCTTTAACAAGGATAAATGACCTAATACTGCTCCGATTGGACCGCCGATTACTTTGGCGACTAAATCTATAAATAACAACATTAAAATTACTGCAAAAGTTAGAACAGCAGATAATATCGTGCTATTTGTCAAAGACGAAATAAACATTCCCAAGGATAAAATTGACGCTGCGAGCAAAATTAATCCGAAGTGACCTAGCAAAGGAATTGTCCAAGCTGCTGCTGGTTCTGATGCGCTCAAAACTACCGCTTCTAATACCATCAATGGCAAAATTAATGTTATAAAAAACGTTAATACTCCCAATAACTTTCCGACAGCAACCGCCCAATTTGTCACGGGTGATGTTGCTAAAAGTTCTAAAGTTCCCCGCTTGCGCTCTTCTGCATAGAGTCCCATAGAAAGAATGGGCAATATAAACAGTAAAAGCCATCCCATCCTATCTAAAAATGCTTTGATAAATTCGTAGGGAACATCTATCGGAGGTATGGGAACTCCGAATCTTTGACTTCTTAATTCTAAATCCGCAACCGCTGCTAAAATTCCTTCCGGTCCCAGCAAAATTAACACAAAAAATAATCCTGCTAAAAACCAAAAAATACCAGCAATTGCATAAGCTAAAGGTGAAACAAAGTAGGTTTGCAACTCCCGACGATAAATCGCAATAATGTTACCCAGTACTATACCCATTTAAGCGGCTTCTCCAATATCTACTTCCTCTTCTTCTGTATGAGGTGACAAACTTTTTTCTTCCCTGGTTAACTGTAAAAATACGTCTTCTAATGTAGCGTTAATTCTTCGCATTTCGTGTAGAGTAAATCCCGATTGCAGCAAAGATGTTGCTATCAGGTTTCCCGGTTCGGCTCCCGGATGCGATACCACACGAACTCTAGCGCGATTTTGTTCGATTTGTTGACCCTCCCTGGCTAACATCGGAATTGATTCTACCAGATTGACACCGGGTATATTCTGTAGCATTTGTTTTGCTAAAGCAACTTCTCCCCCCACTTCTAATTCATAACCGGAACCTCCCGTAAGTTCGCTCATTAAATTATCAAGGGTATTAGTTGCGACAATTTTACCGCTATTAATAATCGCAACTCGATTACAGGTCATGCTGACTTCTGGCAAAATGTGCGTAGAAATAATAATTGTATGACTACCAGCGAGGCTTTTGATTAAATTACGGACATCTATAATTTGTCTGGGGTCTAATCCGACAGTGGGTTCGTCAAGAATAATTGCTGGTGGGTCGTGGACAATCGCTTGAGCAATCCCAACTCTTTGACGATATCCTTTAGAAAGTTTACGGATTAATACATGACGTTTATCCGTTAAATTACAGCGTTCCATCGCTGCTTGAACCTTATTTTTTCTATCTCCCGCACTAATTCCCTTAATCCGTGCCACAAAAAACAAAAAACCCTGCACCGACATTTCAGTATATAGCGGCGGATTTTCCGGTAAATAGCCGATTTTCTGCCTTACAGCCAAAGAATCCTCATGAACATCAAAACCAGCAATCCGAGCAGTACCGCTAGTAGCCGGAAGATAACCAGTTAAAATCCTCATGGTAGTAGTTTTACCAGCACCGTTAGGTCCCAGAAACCCGAGAATCTCACCTGCTTCCACATTAAAAGTTACATCCTCTATAGCCGATGTAGAACCGTATATTTTATTCAGATGCTCAACTTCAATCATGTAAATTCCTTTAATAACACGACAGATTTATCTTACATACTAATGAATTGGGAATGGGGGGAATAGTTAGGAGTGAGGAGTTAGGAGTTAGGAGTTAGGAGTTAAGAATTAACCTTTAACCTTTAACCTTTGACCTTTAACCTCTAACCTCATTAGCTGTTTTTGTTACTAAAGAAGCATAAAAAAATAAGTATAAAGCACTATTTTAAATCTTACTGAGAAAAGTTAGATTACACAGAATCTCGATATTATTACTTTTAACTCTCAATTCCTAACTCAATAACAGACCTAGCAATGCTACGTCTCTACAACTCCTAACTCCTAACTCCCAACTCTTAACTCCTAACTCTTAACTCCTAACTCCTAACTATTTCTAATGGTAAATCCCACTGTAACTACCACAGTTTATGTCAACCCCGTCACCGGTCGCGATAGCAATAATGGTTCGAGGTTGTCTCCTTTTAAAAGTCTTACTCATACCTTAAATAATATTCGTACTCCTGCAATCATTCATTTAGCTAGTGGAACTTATGATGCTGCTAATGGTGAAGTGTTCCCTTTAATTATTCCTAGTGGTGTCTGGTTGGTTGGTAATGAAGCAACTAAGGGTCAAGGTATTGTTATTGAAGGAAGTAATGATTATCAAACTAAAAGCTTTGGTTTGCAAAATATTACGTTAATTCTGGCTGATGATGCTCAATTAATGGGGGTTACCGTTACTAATCCGGTTAATAAGGGAACTGGTGTTTGGATTGAGTCCACTTCCCCTACTGTTGCTAACAATACTTTTATTAAATGTCGTCGGGAAGGAATTTTTATTAGCGGTAATGCGAAACCGGCTATTTTAGATAATGTTTTTATTCAAAATGCTTCTGCTGGATTGGTAATGGCTCGTAATTCCAAGGGTGAGATTTTACGGAATGTCATGCAGAGAAATTCTATCGGTATTGCTATCAGCGATTTTTCCGCTCCTCTGGTTGCTAATAATAAGCTGTCGGAAAACCGGATTGCGATGGCTTTATCTCGGGAAGCACGTCCGATTCTCCGATACAATCTGATTGCTGATAATTCTTCTGGTGGCTTGTTGCTTAACGGTAGTTCTACTCCCGATTTTGGTAATTCTCAAGACCCGGCTGGAAATATTTTTCGCGACAATAATGAATATGATGTACAAAATACTACTTCCGTTAAATTGGTATCGGCGGGTAATTTATTAAATCCTGCTTTGACTCAAGGACTGATAGATTTTGTGGCGATTACTATAGATAATCCCCGCGAGCTAGATGTTAATACTAGTTTTCCCGATTTAAACGGACATTGGGCAGCATCTTTTATCGAAGCGGTTTATGAAAAAGGTTTAATTAGCGGATTTCCTGACGGTACATTTGCACCGGAAGCACCCATTACTCGCGCTCAGTATGCGGCGATTATTTCTAAGACTTTTCAAATACCTTTAAAAAAACAAGTCAGAAAATTTACGGATATTCAATCCAGCTTTTGGGCTGCGGGAGCCATTTATCGTGGTGCTGGTATGGGCTTTATTTCTGGCTTTCCCGACGGTTCGTTTCGTCCCAATCAAAATTTAACCAGAGCGCAAGCCATAGTCTCAATTGTCAGCGGATTAAAACTCAAAGGTGGAAATCCAAACGTTTTAGGGATGTTTACCGACCGCGCTCAAATACCCAGCTACGCAACCAATGCCATAGCTATAGCGACCCAGAAACTATTGGTGGTTAATTACCCCCAGAGGTCGCAATTGGAGCCTTTACGAGAAATTACTCGTGCTGAGGTAGTAGCGTTAATTTATCAAGCTTTGGTGACTTTAGATAAACAAAAAGCCATAGTTTCTCCTTACATCGTTAAACCCGACGGGGATATGATGCCTTCATTCACCGATTTAACCGGACATTGGGCTGAAGCATTTATCCGCAGTTTGGTTAGCTTGGATTTAACTAACGGTTTCGCTGACGGTACATATAAACCCGATATCCCCATGACCCGCGCTCAATACGCTGCTTTGATTGCCAAAGCTTTTAATCCCACACCAAAACGCTCTGTAAACGACTTTTTTGATGTTCCACCCACTTACTGGGCGTATAAATACATTAAAGCAGCAGCAAAAGCTGGTTTTGTTGGTGGGTATAGCGATGGTACCTTCCGTCCCCAGGAAAATGTCCAGCGTCTGCAAGTAATCGTGTCTTTAGTTAACGGACTGAGATTAACAGCCGCTCACGGTTCAACTTTACAAAACTTTATAGATAGTCAAACCCTTCCCAATTATGCCCGGACGGCTGTTGCAACTGCTACACAGCAGAGAATTGTGGTAAATTACCCAGACCCCAAGAAATTAGAACCAAAGCGAGAAGCAACGCGGGCTGAGGTAGCAGCAATGGTTTATCAAGCACTGGTAGCCATTAAACGCACACCTCCTATTAACTCACCCTATATAATTTTTCCTGCTAGCAAATAATTAGTAGAATATATTTATTTCTGATATGACGCTAAATTAATTCATAATTAGCTGCATTACTAGAAATAGGGGGCGAATAAAAATTAAATAAAAAATCTCAGTCAAAGCAAAATAGCCCAACGCCGATTTATAATACTTGGGAACAATTCACCGTATCAAAAGGTACTTTACTTTTTTTGACGATGGTAGCAGAATATATGCCCATCACCTCCAGTTTCCAACCCATGTTCACTCAGACATCGAACGTGACTAACAACTTGGCAGTATCATTGTTAACACATTACAGTTTTGACCTCGGTGGGTATAGTGCCAGCGAGTTAGTCAAGCGTTGGGAAAATCAATATCCCTCAAATTGGGTACATTTGGCAATCATTGAGGCTTTATATCAAGGACGTTATAAAGCAGTTTCCGCGCAGCAAATATTGACATTATGGCTGAAGAGAAATCATCCCAGCTATCATTTCAACATGGAGTTTGAGCGCTTAATTTGCAACAAACTACCAGAAGATTTGAGATGGAATAACAACTTACCACCGCTACCCCCAGCATTACCAAGTGTAGGTGGTAATCCCACGATACAAGATGTGATGAGGGATTATGAATCTCAAGTGCAAACATCAGATTCCTACATCGAAGAAAATCACAGGTATCGGGAATTAGAGAACAACGAAGTCGAAGAGAAATCAAATGTAAGGGAAGTTTCAAAATTGCTTCCAAGTTCATCAAGCATGGTATTTGTATCCCCATCCGAATCTTCAACATCTTCAGCATCTACCACCCGTAGCATCGCATCAAGAACTCTGACAGAAACTAGAAATCATTTTGTCACAGGTTCTGAATATTCTGAATATATTGAACCAGAAGAATTAGAAGAATTAGAAGAACCAGAACAAATAGAGCAAATAGAAAAACCCTTTGATTCCGACAAAATAGTCAAATTTCTCCCCCCAGAAAGAAATCATCCACCCATCCAACAATTTACTCCAGAGAAGAATGATTCGAGCGATACTTTTACCTCAAAATTGAAAGGGGTGATGGGGTGAGTTTAATTCGTAATTCTTAATTAGGGATTGGTAATTGGTAATTAGAGAAGGAGTGAGGGAGGGAGAGAGTGAGTGAGTGAGGGAAGTTAATAATTTATTACTTCTAACTCCGTCTTGAAAAGTTTTGGGGACGGAAACCGACACCCCAAACTTTTCGCTAACTCCTAATTGTTAATTGTTTACTGATAACTGTTCACTGTTCAATTCTGGCTCTCAATCCGTTATTCTTGAATATTCTGACTAAATTGCTGGCTTTGTCGCGACTTTTGAATATTCCTGCTTGCATTACTCTTCTTCCTCGTCTGCGGGTACGGAATGCGTCGGGGACGATGAATTTTACTAGCTCTTGCTGTCTTGGTGTTACTGCTTCTACTATGACTTTGTAAGCACCTAACTGTGTTGTTCTGGCTTGAATTTGAGGTGTTCTGCTTCTTGTGGGTGGGTTTGGTGAAACTCCCGGTGGTGACATGTTGATACTGCTTTTTTTGGTTACAGGAATTTTAGCTGTAGGTACTGGTAAGAGTGCTAATTCACCTGTGGGAGCGGGTTTTAGTGTTGGTAATGATGTTGGGGTGTTGGCTGGTGTTTGTCTTGTAATTATTGCTGTAGGTTGAGATGCTTGAGGTGCAGCAAATTCTATTGTTCCTGGCTGTACTTCTACGTAATTTATCTGCTGCTCTGTTTGTGTTGGCTTTACTGAGGGTTTTTGCGCTAGCGGGATGTTTTCACGACGTACTAAAGAATCCAATCTTGTTGGTTGTTTTTTAGGAAGTGGGGATAGTGGAGCTTTTGCTTGTGCTGTTGCTGTTGTGTTTACTTTTCCAGCTATACGTTTGTTGGTGTAAGTATTCCCGTAAGCTGAAATTTCTTGCTTGGATGCTTGAGCATTAATATCGTAGCGTCCGTTGAGACTGAATTGATTACCACCTGGATTGGATGCGTTACCTAAATCTGGTGTTGCTTTTGCTATTACTACTAATCCGTCTTCTTTATTATCCAAAATTGTGTTATTCCGCAAAACCGGACGAGAAGCTGCTTGGATAACAACACCTGTTCTATTTTGTGAAATTTTGTTACCAATTACTTGAGGAGATGCATTTTGAGCAATGTTTATCCCGAAACCGGTATTTTCAAATATATTTTCTTTGATTTCGGGTTGGGATTTTCCTGAAACTGTAATCCCGTTGGCACCGTTTTTATAGAAAAGATTGTTGTGAATCTTAGGGGATGCTTTACCGGTTACTGCGATTCCGTCTTGTGTGGAACCTGCAAAGGTATTGTTTTCCACTACTGGCTGCTTTGATTCAATCCACAACCCATAACCGCGTGGATTGGGATTCATCACCGTTACACCGGCTATTTTGGCGTTACCAGCAGCTACAATTCCGATGTTTTTACTTCCGTAGTAGCGACTGAGATAGTCACCACCACCTTGAATAATAACTTCTTTTCCTTGAGTGCGAGTATCTCCCTCAATGGCTACGTTTTTTTTGAGAATTAAAGGAAATCGCTCTCCATTTTCAGCGCTGTAAGTACCTGCTCCTAATCGAATTACAGTATTTTCTTTAGCTGTTTTTAATGCTTGAGTAATCGTCTTAAATGGAGTGGTTTCGCTGCCATCTGCCTGTTGGTCATTTCCGATACTTGGGTTGACAAACAGTACATTAACCTGAGAAATTGAGTTTTCACTGAGGGTTGTGTCCTCAGACATTGACGATATCTGAGCAATGGCAATATTTGAGCCTGTGCTGAGTAGAGTTGTAGTTACGGAAGTCAAGCTTACCGTTGCAAATAACACAGAATAGATAGAAGAAGTACGCATAGGAGATTCAAGGTAAAAATATGAGTTAAAGGCTTTAATAATCTGCTCTGACAACAGAATATTAATGTTTTGAAGTTGAATTAAGTCGAGAAAAATTAAAACAGTTAACTACTTTTTTAACACCCTTTACGTCTAAGTTAACTTTTTTATACCGCACCGCTCGTAAGTCGGTTAATCCCGGTAAGCTGTGACTCCTAAACCAGGAGAAAATTAAGAATTTTGACTGGATGGTTAATGGGAAAATTTGAGATATTTAGTTTTGGATGACACTATAAGCGATTTGAAGCCCTGACTTTTATCATAAATTGAATTATGAAGAAAATCTAAAGTTGTCAATTCAATACATAATACTAAATTGATTGAGCCGGAAATGTTAAATAAGAAAAATAAGTATATTGTGATACTTTTTTGGTAGATTTGAATTAAATATCATTAATGTCATAAGATTGCTCAAATTTGACATCACAGGTTTCAACACAAATTTCAATTTCATAATCAAAGACAACTACTTTTAATACAAAGCAATTTAGTAAAAAAATCAACGGTGATTACAACATTAGGAACATGAAACAGGCTGACTGTTACGATGAAAGCAATAATGGGGTTGTTGTAATGGTCGAGCCATACAGCCAAAAAGAGCAAGTACAGCAAGTAGTTCTGCGAATATTAGATGCGAATTTAGACCGTACTCGCGAAGGTTTGCGAATTATCGAGGAATGGTGTCGCTTTGGCTTGAATAACAGCGAATTTACTCGGGAATGCAAACATTTACGGCAAGAAGTTGCAAAATGGCATAATTCTGAATTAAGAGCGGCTAGAGATACACCAGGTGATACGGGTACCGAACTGACTCATCCGCAAGAAGAACAGCGAGAAAGCATCAAATCTTTGTTACAGGCTAACTTCTGTCGAGTAGAAGAAGCTGTAAGGGTGATTGAAGAATACGGAAAGCTTTATAGTTCCGGTATGGGTAAAGCATTTAAGCAAATCCGCTATCGAGTTTATACCCTTGAAAGCAATTTAATGGGCTTTGCTCGATATCAACAACTTTTGCGATCGCACTTGTATTTGGTCACCTCCCCAAGCGAAAATTTGTTGGAAACTGTGGAAGCAGCCCTTAAGGGTGGGCTAACGCTGGTACAGTATCGCGAAAAAACAGCAGATGATACTGTTCGTTTAGAACAAGCGAGAAAACTTTGTCAACTGTGTCATGCATATGACGCATTGTTTTTGGTCAACGACCGGATTGACTTAGCTTTAGCGGTAGATGCGGATGGAGTGCATTTAGGACAACAAGATATGCCCATATCCATAGCTCGCGATTTGCTCGGTCCTCATAGGCTGATAGGTCGTTCTACCACAAATAGTGACGAAATGCAAAGGGCAATTACCGAGGGTGCAGATTATGTTGGTGTTGGTCCAGTCTACGAAACACCTACAAAAGAAGGAAAACCAGCAGCTGGTTTGCAGTATGTTAACTATGCGGCAAAAAATTGTCCCATACCCTGGTTTGCAATTGGTGGAATAGACCCCAATAATCTCAATGATGTGGTAGAAATTGGAGGAAGTCGGGTTGCGGTAGTCCGGAGCATCATGCAAGCAGAGCAGCCAACATTAGTAACGCAATATTTTCTATCTCAATTGCACCACGTTCAAAAAGTAAGTAGTAACTCTAAGCCAAAGGTATATGAGCAGTCTTGAATTGCAAGTAAACGGAGAAACCCGCACTTGTGTTGAGGAAACCAATTTACCCAATTTACTTTTGCAATTAGGATATAACCCTCGTCTAGTTGCTGTCGAGTATAATGGCGAAATTTTGCACCGTCAATTTTGGGAACATACAAAAATTAAGCAAAATGACCGGTTGGAAATAGTTACGATTGTTGGGGGAGGGTGAATATAATTCGTAATTCGTAATATCACCCTCCGGGTGACGCAAGCTACGTAATTCGTAATTACTAGTTGGTAATTGGTAATTGATAATTGGTAATTGGTAATTGATAAATGTCTTACCATTCAGGGGAAATTGCGGTTCAAAATCAAGCAGGGGTAGGAGATGAAGCGCAAAAATTATCTAGCGTTCTTCATAACTGTATTCCATCAAAAGCTAAAGAATTTTTGAGCAAACAGTATTTTGCAGCAGTTAGTTCTGTAGATAAAAATGGTAAAGTATGGGCTGATTTTCTCTTAGGAAAACCCGGATTTATCGAAGTTTTGAATGAGCAGAAAGTACAAATAAATCCCATTTCAACAGCTAACAATTTACTTTACCAAAACCTATTAAATAATCCTCAAATTGGAATATTAGTAATTGACTTAGAAAATCGTCGTCGCTTACGTATTAACGGTAAAGCACAAATCGATAATCAAAATCAAAAAACAATAAATATAGAAATTAACCAGGTATTTTTCAACTGTCCTAAATATATCCAGAAACGACATTTAGAAACAAGTAAAATTACATCAGAAAATCAATCAGAAACCTTTCATAAAACAACTTTAAGCGACTCCGATAAAAACTCGATATCTCAATCCGACACCTTTTTTATTGCTAGCTATCATCCGGAAATTGGAGCAGATGCATCTCATCGTGGTGGTAATCCGGGTTTTGTTAAAATTACTTCCGGTAATAAACTGATTTTTCCTGATTATGCTGGAAATAATATGTTTCAGACATTCGGTAATTTTGCCATCAATCCCAACGCTGGAATTTTATTTATAGACTTTGAAAACGGTCATACATTACAGCTTACGGGGAAAGCAAAAATAGTTTGGGATGCTATTGATAAAAATGAATTTCCGGGAGCGGAACGTTTAGTAGAATTTGATATAGAAGAAATTTTGGAAATTAGAAACGCAATCAATTGGAATTGGAAATTTGGGGAATATTCGCCATTTAATCCTTAATTTCACAAGTTTTTATTTTCTGTTATTCTTTGTAATTTTTATTTTCAATTTGTAGGGTGTGTTATGGTGCAGGTTAATTTGAATTGAAACGATAAATTAGAAAATTTCGTAACACACTATTTTTATGAATTTAAGCATGATAAATTATAAAATTTAATCAACCTGTAAATAATTATTTTGTATTTTGTAGGGTGTGTTACGGTGCAGGTTAATTGGAATTGAAACGATAAATTAGAAAATGCCGTAACGCACCATTCTTATAACTTTAAGCAACGTAACACACCACTTTAACTAAAATTATAAATCAAAGATTTGACAAATTATAACTACTAACTTATTAAGGTATTCAGCAAATTTTTCGCAGCCGTAGGTAAGCTAATAGAAGTTGCCGATATATTCAAGTTTTATCACGATAAAAGGTTAATAGAACCTTTAATGAAAGTTTTGACCAGACCACCAACTAATACAGTTCATGACGAAAATTTAGATTATCTTCGCCAAATGTCATCATTATATTTAGGAAGCTTTGGTGGTAAAGATTT
Source organism: Cyanobacteria bacterium J06621_15 (assembly GCA_038525335.1). Taxonomy (GTDB): domain Bacteria; phylum Cyanobacteriota; class Cyanobacteriia; order Cyanobacteriales; family Nostocaceae; genus Rivularia. Next base: position 17,858 of record JBCBHT010000137.1, read on the forward strand.
AGTAGTACAACTCATTCAACCACTAACAAACGAATACTGGATTATTCGCTATTGGATAGTAACAACGTTGGGTGATATCAAAGAAACGCAGGCAATACCATACTTAAACGAACTATTAGAAGATAGTCACGAACTTGTTCGTCAAGCTGTTCAAGAATCGCTTTACAAAATAACTAATCCAAATTCACAGACTAATCCTTTATACAGTAATCCAGCAGTTGGAAATCTTGAGGCTGCTGCGGCTTTATATGGGATGACTTTATCAGATATGCTCAACCCTAATGTAGAAAATTTAAGAGATAAATTTAATATTAGTAATATGAGTGACGATGAGAATAATTATAGTGACGATTCTGATAGTATTCCCTTTTAAAGACTTGTAGGGGAGGCAAATTGGGTGTAGATTTTCTTCCCCCAATATTGCCGTTGTGTTACGGTGCAGGTAAATTTGAATTCAAGTGGTGAATTGGAAAATGTCTAACTCGAATTACTTCCATTTCCATATATTGATAATTGCTTTAATAGTATTAATTCTGTTAGCTAGACAATAAATATACGAATAATATTTTATTTATTACTTTTCATTCCTGTCTAAGGTTCTCCAAACAACTTACTAAAATCCCCATTATCTTCCCCAGATTATCAATATAATATTCCTGATTATCAATATAAACCGTCTTTTCTTCTAACTTAAGAAACAACCAAGAAGTTCCAGTCGTAACTACTCCATAAATTATTGGTACTTCAATATCTTGCTTTTGATTAAAAATTTGTGCTGCTACCATTTCAGCAACACACTGTCCTATCCCTGATGTAATTAAATCGTTTTTAGCTTCAACTAACATCACAACAGGAGAACTTATAGCGTACATCTCCGTACTCAATGAAATCAAAAAATCAACATAACCAGTTAATCCCAAAGAAATATCAACATTAAAAAGACTCCCAGAAAATAAACTGATTTTTCTAGAAAGAATTTTTCTAATTTCTACCAATATTGGAATTACCAATAATTCAGACTTGGCTTTTTCTGTACTTATTGCTCTTGCTAGTGGTAGGTATTCTTCTAGCAATTCGATTAATAAAGCTGAAGGTTCTATACTGCCAACATCTTTAAACAAGTTTTCTGACTCAACGGTAACTAAATCGAAATCTTTCTTAGCTTTAATTAAAGTGAAATTATCATACGCCATATTTAAGTTCGGGGAAGTTCAAGTTAACAGTTAACACAGCCGATTTCATGAAAGCCATTGTTCAACTTTCAGTCCAAAGTCAGAGTCTAATCACCAAAAATCTCACCCTTCCCAATCAAATAACCTCTACCGAAAGAAAGTGATATTAACGACTGAAAATAAATTAAAAATAGAATGCTTAAACTAAAGGTCAAGTGTACTCTATGAAATTAACATATTTAACTTCCAAAATTGCTAAAATAGGACGCTTCTTAGCTGTAGCTATGTTCTGCTTATTTGCAACTTTTGGATTCACCAACAATATTGCAATGGCAGTAAACAACCCTACTTTGGCTGCATTCGGTATGGGTAGCGACGTAAAAGAAAAAGCCAGCGAAGATGCTCAAAAT
>JBCBHT010000138.1:0-18743 GCA_038525335.1 Cyanobacteria bacterium J06621_15
CCCCCCTGCTACCCCTGCTCCCCCTGCTCCCCCTGCTCACCCAAATGCGTATATCTCACTTTTTCGCGTTGCTCCCGTTGATTGGAAGTTGCTTTACCACTACTAAAAGCAATATTCAAAACAATCTGTTTTCCACCTCGCAAAATTTGTAATTGTGATACCTCTTTATCATCTACAAGCTGGAGATAATTAGTTAAATCCTCTGGTTGTCGAAATAGTCTTCCCGAACATCCATAAATAATATCCCCGATTTGAATTCCCATAGCTTCAGCATCACTTTGATGATTTACCGATAATACAAGTAAACCCACACTAGGTTGTCTGTCGATTTCTATGGTCAAAGGTTTGAGAATTACACCTAATTTCCGCGACCTGTTTTCATGAACTGACTCTAAAAATCTCTTAACTGTATTCGATGATATTGCGACAGACAAACCATAAGCAATCATAGTATTAATACCAATTAATTTTCCGGAAGCATCGGTCATCGCACCCCCGGAATTACCGGGAAACAGTTGAATATCAGAGATAATCGAATTTCGCTGAATCTGAGAAATAATTCCAGTTGTTACAGCATTACTGTCACCGAGAGGATTACCTATGGCTAAAGCTATTTCACCTACGCGTAATTTATCAGAGTCACCGATAATTGCAGAATTTAGATTTAAGTTAATGGTATTAACTTTTAAAGCAGCTAAATCTCTGGTTGGGTCTATTTTTGTCCGTATTGCTGTGAATTTTCTTCCATCTGATAGTTCGACAGTTAATTTTTTGCTAGTTGCTACATGAGCGTTAGTGATGATTAAACCGTCTGATTCCCAGATGACACCAGAACCAAATCCAGTATTTCCACTACGAATTTTTACTGATGAGTTACGAATTTTTTGGGCTATATCTGTTAGTTCTGTGGAGATGTTGGTGAATGTTGTGGTCATGATTTTTTAGTGGTTCGTTTGTCCGGTAAACTTTGGGAGACGTTATATATAACTGGTTCGTTTTTTCACGACATTGGGAGACGTAGCACTGCTACGTCTCTACATTAGTGGTCGTTCGGTTATGGTTAAATTCAGTTCGATTAATTCACCACCACGGACAATCTGTAGCTGAACGCTTTTACCGACACGGGAACTGTCGTTTAGTAATCCCAATACATCGTTAGTATCTCCGACGATGGAACCATCAAAACTTATTAATACATCTCCTAATAAAATTCCTGCGTTTTCAGCAGCACTATTGGGTTCAACGTTGACGACTATCACACCACTATTTGAAGTTAAATTCAGAGAACTTTTCAAATTATCTGGTAGTCTGACTGGTTGCATTCCTAAACCTAAATAACCTCGGGGAATTCGTCCTTGGGTAACTAATTGCTCGATAACTCTATTTATTGTGGAAGCAGGAATCGTTAAAGCTGTACCTCTTCTTCCCGTGGTGTTCATTCCGATGATATTCCCTAGAGCATCTACTAAAGCTCCACCGCTAAATCCTGGATAAAGCGAAATATCGGGACGAATAAACTGGTCGATGTTTCCACCGCTCATACTTTGCCATTTACCACTGACAACGCTAATAGCACCCATCGCAGCCCGAATATCCCCTTCGCTGCTTCTAGCTAATGCTAAGACTAAATTTCCAACTTTGAGATTTGCTGCATTTCCGATTGTTGCGACGGGAATTTCTGGATTATCTATTTTGAAAACTGCTACATCTGTGCTGGGGTCGCGTCCTAAAAGCGAAACTGTTTTTCTCTCGCCGTTTGCTAAAGTTACTGTGATGTCGTCGTGACGTTTGAGAGATTCATCGGAGGTAACTATAATACCTTCTTGCCAGTGAATACCACTAGGAGTAAAACGTCTATTAGCGTTGAGTGAAACAATTGCTTTTCCCGATTGTTCTACAATTTCAGCAATATTATTTGATAAAGCTTGTAGTGAGGACACATTCATAGAACTTAAATTCTCTCCAAATATCTAATATCTGTATTTTGACCTTTTGCTCTCATACACGACATCGGATATTTGGGGAGAATTTGCACCTAGAAGAATGGGTAGTCACTGTGGTAGTTGCGCGATTACGTCTGCTTCTTCGGGTTCTACGAATTCTTCCTCACCAGAATCATTAAACTCACATACTGATTCGGGTTTTACGGGACAAGTTTTGTTGTTAATCGGATTTCCCCCAACGAAAAGCCAATTCAATTTGGTTAATTGGGAAAGCGGGGATAAATCACTGATTTGATTTGACTCAAGGAATAGAAAATTCAAGTTGGTCAATCGAGATAGGGGAGATAAGTCTTTGATTTGATTATAGGAAAGATAAAGCTCCGTTAAATTGGTCAATCGAGACAGGGGTGATAAATCGCTGATTTTATGAGAAGACAGGTCAAGTATGCGTCGTTTTTCTAGCCTTTCTTCAGCAATATTGCAATTCTGAGTACCGGCTTTTTGAAGTAAAATTTTAATTGTGTACTTAGTTTCTTTACTTAAAGCATGTTTCTGTTTACACAAAGAGCTAAAGCTACTGTTAGATTGTTTATTGTACCGTATGGGTTTGGCTGTAGTCGATATAGAGTTTACTACAGTTATCCCAATTAATGCAATGCAAGATAAATGTATAAATTTCATTTGCTGATGATAATTTTAATACCTTTAAAGTTATTAAACTCAGCACATTTGTATAAATCAAGCTTTATTTAATACTTTTTGTTAAGATGAGCCTAATATTACTCATAATTCTTAACTTTCGATACCTAATTGCCTAAATCTTCTTTAAACTAGCCATCACTTGATGCTGCTGCAAAATTCTAATCAAATGTTGTGCTTGGAGCTTATATAGAGGTACGGGTAAAATTTGGGGTAAATTATCAATCAAATCTCTTGCTTTACCTAAAGGATAGTTAGTCATTTTAGCAATTTGATTTGCACCATCAAATCTCGCGACTTCCGTAACTGCACTTTCGATGACTATTTGCCAATTTTTGGGATAAATACCGATTCTTCCTTGCTCCATTCTTTTTAATCCGTCGATGGTTGCTAATACAACTAAACGGATACCCGGTTCTATTTTTTTATAATTTTTTGGCATAAATTCTGCTGGACGGGGAGGATTTTGGTATGAAATTGGTACGACTCCATAACCATAAGCAATTTCAGAAAGCATCAAACCATTTAAGCTATCAACTTCATTAAATTGATATTCAGTAACTAAAACAGTTTGATTGTGGAGACGAAATAAATCGAGAATATTTTCACCAAATGCAGCTCCTGCAAAAGCTTCTGCGGCTACAGCATAGGCTGAAATAATCTGAGATTTGGGTAGCATTTGAGCTAAGTTTTCACTTAATCTCTGTCCAAAAGTACGAATAATTAAGCTACTTTTAGGATTGATTTTTTGAGTTTTTAATCCCATTTCTACGTTTAACATTTCGTCTTCGCTAGTAGCAATAATGCTTTTAGCCGTAGAAAGATTAACTTTACTCAAAGACTCATTTAAATCACCCGAAAATAAAGGTATATCCGGTAAATGATTGGGGTCAAAGTCATCTTCTAAAACAATAGCGACAACAGGTTGACGGAACTCTTGTAATAATTGTGCGACCTTACTCCCAACTCTTTTAATCCCAATAATGACTATATGTTCTTCTTCAGGAACTTCAGGTCGTTTATTAGAAAATAGAAATTTAGTCGATAAAAGTTTTTCTGTTGCTAAAGCGTATAATACACCGACAAAAGCCGTTCCAGTTACTGCTAAGGCTAGAGATACAAGCTGCACAAATAAATTATTTGGGCTTTCAGTATATAAGAAATCAGCATATCCGCCCAACAGTAAACTAATTGTGATATAAAAAGGATTAAGATTAGTAGTAGTATAATTCTTCAGTAAAAAACCAAAAAGTATTGTTCCGATAAATGCTAAAACGAGAGTAACTAAACCGCAAACAATTACCACCCGACGAACTTGTGAACTTGAATGCCAATATTCTAATATTTTCTTTTTTATTTTAGCTTTACGAACAAAATCGATTGTTTTTTGCCATATTTTCTTTTTCTTCGCAGCGTTATTAATGGAATTTTTCTTTTGCTTTGATAATAATCTGTCAAACTGCTCAACATAAATAACAGTTGAACCTTCTTGAATAAGAGTTTCAGAATCCCAATCGTAAAAGCAATTAAATTTATAATGCTTATTTGGTAAATAACAAAGCAATATCCGAGAACTATTATTTACCTCAAATAGCTGACGAAGGTAAAAATTATCTCCACGACGAACCGTATGTCGAAATATTCCCAACCATTTATCATCTAAATTAAAAAATCCTAACGAATCTCCACCCAAAGCTGCTAAAGCAAAAGATGCTGCTGATAAATGAATTGGGTCATAAGCTACAAAATTAGTTAACTGTTCTTCTAAAAGCTGATTTAAATTTTCTTTTGTCGAACGAACAACTAAACGAGCATTTTTGTTAAGCTGTCTAACAGCAATCGCAGTTTCTGCATTAATCAATTCGTCGCTCGTGACAATCAGAACAGCACGACAAAGCTCGATTTTCGCACGCTCAAAAACGCTATTTTGACGACAATCACCTATAATTAATTCGTCGAGTAAATTGTTTACACCAGGAATTCTCCAACTCTTCGGTTCTACTAAATCAATTCCGACAACCTCCACTCCGAATTGCTTGAGAGCTACTACACAGTGCTGTCCCAATCCCCCCAAACCACAAACCAGGAAGCGTTCATCCGTAGCTGATTTATGTTCTCCCATAATCAAATCTCTGTTACTAAAGTAATTTTGAGATTAATAGTTAAAGATGTAAAGTATAAAATTATCTATGATATTTCAGTTTTATACGAATCAATTTTAGCTATTTTTGTATAAAGAAACAGTTTCTTTGTCAGTGATTACGGAAAAACTGATGGGGAGCATTTGATATGATTGATGTCTCAAAAATCATAAATCATATCAAATGTCCCCAGCAAATGAATTACGCAAAGCTACTCCCCTCCTGGTAGAAGATTACATTGAATGAGAGGGGGAGAGGGGGAAGAGGGGGGAGAGTGGGTAGAAAAAAGGATTTCTTACAGGTAATTTTAGAGCGGGAGGGGAGTAGTCAAAGTTCTGGAATAATTGATTGTGTCGTTGAATTACCCAAACGTATTTGTCTAAGGATTATTTTCACTTTTCTTACACTTTGTGAATCTCCCTCAGCCTGAAATAATTTTAATGCACGATTCAGATATGCGATAGCGGCTCTTTTCTTACCAGTAGACATATTAACTTCAGCCAAACCGACATATCCTACGGCTATATTTTTTTGCTCCTTTGCGTTTCGAGCAATTTTGACTGCATTCTTGTAGTTGTTTTCAGCGGTGGGGAATTTTTTCTGTTGCCAATTACTATAGCCTAGATTCAAGTAACGATAATATTCTGAGGTTGCTGGTAATACGCTCGGTCTACCACTACCGCTTGGTTTACCACTACCATCATCTTTATCGTTACACATATGTGGGAACCATCTACATACCCAATTTGCTTGAGCAACGTTAGCATTAGCTAGTATCAAACTAGTGGAAAGCGCTGAAACCAGAATAGTGTTTTTGAGAATTCTTTTAATCATTAGATGTCGCATAATTCAAACCTCAATTTAATAATGTTAATTTTCAATCTTGTTTATATCTACAGCTATCAAATAGTGATTTTCGCATTCACCAGGTTATTATTTGTTTAATCTTTCTTTTGCTATCTCAATCCAGTTTTTCTCATCTGGATGATAAGGAGAACCAAATTTTAAACAATCTTTCCATTCCATTAGGGCTGCTTGATTTTTTCCTTTTTCTTCTAATAGCTGAGCTAACAAACAATGAGAATAACCTTGTCTATTATCTATAGCAATTGAGGCTCGTAAATATTTCTCAGCTTCGGTATAATGCTTTTGCTTAAATTTAGCCCAGCCTAAGTTTTTCAGCATTGTTAACTTTGTTCTGGGTCTTTTATTCAGTTTTAACCCTGCTTCAAGTAAATCAATTGCTCGGGAATATTTTTTATCTAAAATATATAGGCGAGCTAAATTATTATAGGCTTTAGGAAATCCACGAAACATAGCAGCTTCGTATTGAACGCGAGCATTATTAATATCTCCCTGACACTGAAAAAGTAAACCTTTATTGTAAAGTGCTTGTGGATAACCGGGTTTGAGCATTAGCGCTAAATTATATTTTTCCAAAGCCCTGTTTATCCTCTTATTTTGACAGTTAGCACGTTCATTCACATAAATTTTCAGTCCTTGACTATTTAAAATAATCGGTAATCTAGTCATTACTATTGGAACTGTGAAAAAACCTAAAAAAACTGTCAAAGCCATCGTTACAAAACCAAATCTTACCAATTTTCTGGCTTTAGTTTGCGCTTTTGATAAAATTTGATTAGCCTTTTGAGTTGTTTGCAATTCTAATTGAATCGTTTGTTTTTCCAACTCTTGACTAGCAGCTAAAAACTGATAATCTAAATCGCTTAAACTCTTATTTTCTGCCCAAATTTGAGCTTCTTGTAACGCTTTTCCTCGCAGTAAACGCGATTCATCATCAAATTCTGCTACAACCCAAGCATGAAAAGATTCTGAATAAGGACGTAAATTTCCTAATTGCTTATCAACCCACTCTCCATTAAAAACTGATTCATAAATACGGTTATCTGGTTTGGTTGTAAAGCAAGAGGATAAGTTAAAGGTTTATAACCGTAACTCCATTTGTTCGCGACTATCATCAGCAATAATTTCTCCTTTTTGTAAAATTTGCTGATATAAACCTAATAGCCGACAACTACGGGACTCATTACTTAAAAGACGTTCTTTAATTGTCTGTAAATGCTGTTGTTTGTCCTGAGTCCACCAGTTATCAATTATTCTTTCTTTGACAATTCCTGCTACCCAATCAGCTTCACAATTAGGATAAATAATTATAGATGAATAATTACCAATTAATTGACACAGCCATTGAGTTAGAAACGGTTGTCCACCAGTCCAGTTTAATACCTCTTGCAACACGGCTTTTGTATTTTTGATTGCTCCGATAAATCCTTGTTCGAGAGGAGTTGCTTGCTGAAATTCCAATCCAGCTAATTCCACAGCTTTACTATCAATATTAAAAGGTGTGAGATTACTGTCTGCAATTAAATCCGTGGGGCTAGCAACCCCTAGCAACGCAAAATTAAGACGATTAAAATTAGGATTATCAACTCGTTTGCTATAACAACCGCGTACAAAAGCGAAAAAATCGTCTTTAAAATCTAAGTTTAAAACATTATCAATTTCATCAACAAAAATAACGATATTTGTAGCAACTTTGTCTAAAAATTCTGCCTCTATAAACTTATTCAACCGCAGCAAAGGGGAAATAAATTCATGATTGTACCACCATTCTCCTAAATCAACTTCCAAATCAAAACTACTAACTATTAAACTGAGAAAACCGCCAAAAAATTCATCTGGTGTTACCCCATAACCACAAATATCCCTCATTTCAATCGCACAGCAGCTAAAGCCTTCCTTTTGCAACTTTCTCATAGTCTGCACCCGCAAACTAGATTTACCCATTTGACGAGAATTTAATACATAACAAAAAGAACCACTCTTCAATCCTGCATAAAGCTCCTCATCAGCTTTTCGCAATACATAGGTAGTCGCAGAAAAAGGTAAACTTCCACCAACTTGATAACAATTATTAAATTGAGGGGCTGCATTCATTCCACACTTATAATTCTAAAAATTCAGGTTCTTCAGGCTATAATTGCGAATTGTTTTAACAGCGTTGACGAAAATATTCGCGATACAATTTATAACGCGGTGCAGCATTTTTCTGAGACAGTTTTACTAAACCTAAATCGTGTAATTTAACAGCCGTATCTTGATTTAACACCGAGTCAAATTCTACAGGAATATCAGCTAAAAACACCTTATTAGCAGCAGCAGTTAACCGAGAATTTGCTAATAAATTCTGACTGTGCTTTTGTAAGTGATAGCGATATATTCCCCAAGCTGTAGGTGCTGTTTGCAAAACTTCTTCTAGAGAAATATTTTCCTGTACCAACTGTTTCAACGCTTCTCCTACCAAATAAGGATGTCCCCCGACCATTTCCATTAACTGGACAACTTGAGTTGTATCCCAATTGAGTCCATACTGTCGCGCTAATTGCAGCACCTGTTCAGCAGTCAAATCTGGTAAAGTAATTTCAGTTCCAGCATTGAACGGAGACTGATTAACATCTAGTTCCGTGTAGGCTTGAGTGTGCAATATAACCAACCGCAACTGTCTCCATTTTGGACGAGTTTTAGCATCTTCATGCCAAGTCCGCAATACCCCTAAAAACTCTCCCGCAATTTCCGGGTAGGGAAATATTTTATCTACCTCATCCAAAGCTAAAACTAAAGGAATATCCCCCAACAAATATTTTTCAAAATAGGTTCTACACTTAATCTTGCTATTTCCCAGACTTTTCCTCCAGTGTTGTGCTACCGAACTATCTAAAAGCAAAATTTCGCTAATGCTAGTACAAAACCACTGCAAAAAACTATCGAGATTACTAAAGTCTTCTTTCGTCGAATCCCGCAAATTTAATTCTACAATTCGGTATTCCTGCTCCCCAGCATAATGCAAAATCCGAGACATTAATTCAGTTTTCCCTGTCTGTAAAGGTGCTTTAATTCGCAGCAGACATCCAGGTTGGAGGATTTCGGAAAAACAGCGTTCTTCTACCGGAGGACGTTCTACATAAACAGAACCCCTAGGTTGCTTCGACAGGTGCAGCGCTTGACCGGTATCGTCAATAGCACCCTTATAGCTCTTCCAAGCTCGCTTTAGTGCTTCCTTAAAATTATGCTTGCTAACCTTTTCCCCCTTTCCTAACGCTTTCGAGAGCTTACTCCACAACTTATTCCCAACATCTTTATTCAAATACTCAGGACTATAGCCGTAATTATCTGCCATTTGTGGGTAGGTTGCACCTTCCCAAGAAGCTTGAAGCACAGTCGTTTCAATATCTTTTAAATGAAGACCTGTACTTTCATATACAAGCTTATCCGCGAATTCTAGGGCTACTTCCCAATTAAATTCTGATTCCACCATACAAGTACAAGTTTTCTTAGATTGATGTCTAATTTCCCTGTATAGAATCACAGTAAGCTTCAATATTTCCACAGACACCGAGTTAATTTTACATTTATTTACATTCAACCTGATTTAGCAACACTTGATTCTGATTTCATCATAAAGTTGGTGCTTAATAACGATTACTTCTTTAAATATAGTTGCAAAATCTATATTTTGAAATAAATCCTGACTTTTCACTACTTTAATTTCTCACACCTGATTTTTCCCTATTTTGTATATTAAATAGTTCAAAATAAATTAAAATCAACATCTGATTTCTTCCTATTGTTAGTTCCATTGATATTCGCCATCATGTTGTTATCGAGCGAAGAAAACTAATTTTAAATAATAAAAAATAATCTTGCTTGATACTTATGAATAACTGAAAAATCAGTTTCTGATTATTTAAAAAATTCAAAACTAACAACGGTAACAACAATGAAAAACTTAATCAAATCTATCTGTATTGCAACATTAATGACAGCAGCAGTATCTACTTCTACACCAGCACAAATTCAAGGACCCGGAGATTTACAACAAGCTCCTGCTAGCTCAGGACCTAGCTTAGCGCAATTAAGTGGAACTACAGCCTACGTTCCCATGAAGCGTAAAAGTTATCCATGTGCCAATGGAAATACCTGTGGAAATCATTTCTTGGCAACAAAAAATGGCAATCTAAAAATGAAAGTCAAAATAGGTATGACTTGTCCTACAGGAAGAAAAGTTACTCACCTTTCTTATAGAGCAAAAGGACAAGGTTATAAGACAATAGTTAACAACACCAACCTTAAATCTTATTCAAAGACCATGAACATTAAACCCTTTTCTTTGAAAGATTTACAAAAAGGTGGTCAGCAAGCGCTTGGAGGAATGTGGGTTTTACCTAACAATCCAAACAACAAAACTAAGAAAGTTAAGAAAACCCTGAAAAAGTCAATTGATGTACGAGGTAAATGCTCCGGTTGGGCTAATATGCAGACAAAATCTTTCCCTGTTCTGACTACTGCGACATTTGACGATACTGATTTCTAAATTCCATCTTATAGAGACGTAGCACTGCTACGTCTCCCCATGTTCGCAAAATAAATAGAGAATCAAATAAATCACCTAGATAAGAACTGCATCCAAACCATCATCGCTAGCTTCAAACTGATATGTAGTAGCAGGAGGTTCGTGATTGATAACTGGTGACTTCATCACATACTTGGATTTCTTCCACAAACCCAAACCCCGCTGTTTAGCGTTCGCTTCTGCAACCAAATACTCCATTCTGGTTTCATAACAATCTGTATCTACAGACGTTTTATCCACAACAGCTCTACCTTCTTCCACCATTTGCAGATTTATCGATTTATTATCCGAAAAAACTTCCCCAACAATTTGCGAATCCTGATATGTATCTGCAAATCGAATAACTACGGGATTATCTGACGGTAAAAGTTCCTTTAATCTTTGATTCGCTTCTTCTCTGCGAGATTTTCGAGTCGGTATATGAATACAAGCAAGTTTGATAGTTGCAGCTTCTCCTTCATAATTCTTAGCCCGAATCGTCTCCCCATCTACCACACCCACAACCGTAGCCAGTATCAACATCAATTCTGTTAAATCCATTGTTTTTATATTAAAAAAGAATATAAGTATTTATATGTTACTTTAATAACTGCGTATTTGGGTAGGATTTAGTTCGTTTTTTGATGTGAGGATTTTACGGAATTCAAGGCGCAATCGATACAATAAACATGAGCGGGAGAGTAATAAATGCAAATATTAACCCAACCCTCGCTAATCTTTCTTTCCTACCAGCAAATCCCAGAACAATCGCGCTCGCTAAAAATCCCATAGATATCACTGCACAAGATTGACGGAATGCTCCAATATTACGATTGTAAGGATCTGGTTCTATAAAAGGGAAACCAATTGCGTGAATTATTGGTGGTATTATGAAACCTAAAATACAGAAACCTATCGACAGTTTTCCCAGTGTTTCGTTAGTTTGATTATTCATATTCTGTTGAAGTCTGGCAATTTTACCATCCAGTTATAACCGAGCTACCATAAGCAAGCAAATTATTGTACTGAATTGAATTTGGCTTATTCCCTATAAAAAAGCAAAGTATGGGAATTATCTCTATTTACCTTAAAACACAAATTCAATCCATTCTCTTCTAAAGCTTGTTTGCTTTCGATTTCTTCACTATTAATCCGAAATACATAATCTGAGAATTCCCACGAATCTTTTAACCACTGTTTGATTGAAGCGACTAGATTGGTAGAAAAACCAGGTTCTTCAAGATTATCTCGCGTCCAAAATGTTACCATTACCGCTCGAACATTGAACCCGTAATCTGTAGCTTGTTGATGACGTTTAACCAGAGGTAAAAGATAAACACAACCCAAACTCAAATTTAGTTTGGGTGACAAAATTATGAATGCAAAATCTTCTCTTCTAAGATGTCTTTCTTCGTGTTGTCGTAAAAGCTCTAAATCATCTTCTAAACTAAAATTCTCAATCTCCCAAAGTCTCATACTGTGAATTTTTATCGTTCTAGGTGACGCAATATATGCTTCAAAATCAAGATTTATATCTGTACTTGCTAGCGGACGAAGTATGAAATCTGATGTAATAAGTTCTTCCGGTAAGGGTTTAGAAAATTCGTAGAATATTTTTCTCAATGATTTTATCTTATTAAATTTCGTTTTGTAGGTTTATGTGATAGATACGCTATTTATAAACGTCAATTGAATTATACTTTTAATTTAAGATGGTTAGAAAAAATCTTGAAATCATGAAAAAATAAGTAATTAGCGCAAAAATACCACGGATATATAATTGGTGTATGTTAAAAACAAGACTTTTTAATGGTTAAGTAATTAAAGAGTTGGAGGGGGAATTAATCAATTTATTTATCAATCCCCTAAAATTGGTTTTAAATTTAAAACAAACGGAAATACAAATCAAATTACTGTTTAGATTTAAAATTAAATTTTATAGAGAAAAATATTTTTATCGCTCAAATTATGGGATAATTCTAATTACTAGGTTGACAGCTTTATATAATGGAAATATGTGCGTTTGTGAACAGGTGTCAAGCCTTCCCATTATTAAAAAGTACCATAAAGTAATAGTACCACGCGGCGGTACTAAGAGTGAAAAAAAATTTCGCAATTTTTGTATTCAAACTAGTATTCGACCACATTAATTATAATGGGTAAACATCCAACCCGTAAGCGGGTTGAAACCCCAGTCTAATAAATAAAGTCGTCTAAGGACGACTGCGGAACACCCACCACATTTAATTTGCTCTAGTACTAGTTATAACGAAGACGAAACTCATCTTCAGTCAAAATAAACCGTTCCAAATCGTGATATTCTCCTTTCCAAAAACCATGCTTTTCAAGTACTTTTTGACTTTGGAAACCTAACTTTTGCAACAGCTTTCTAGAAGCTAGATTGTTCAACATAATTTCTGCAATTATAAATTCCAATCCTTTACTTTCAAAGCCATATTTGAGAATAGCATTCAAAGCTTCGCTCATAATACCTTGTTGCCAAAACTGACTAGCAAGTTCATAACCAACTTCAGCAGCATTCAATTCTTGAATCCATGTAAATCCACAGGAACCAATTAAATAATTATCTTCTTTAAGAGCAATTCCCCAGCGTATTCCACGTCCACTTTCAAAACCTTGTTTTCGTCGCTTAATTATCGTAATTGCATCATCGATTCTGGTAAGCGTATCTATATCGTGGAACTGAGTTACTTTTGAATCAGAAAACACTGTAAATACAGCTTCAGCGTCTTTTATTGTTGTATCACGAAGCAGTAATCGTTTTGTTTCAAGATAGGGGAATGAAGTTGACTTAAAATCTTTATTCATTAAAATAACTCTTTCTAAAAACCTATTATTATTTATCTTAAAACGCAATTCTTAAAAATCGTCTAAACTCAAAGTGTCCGCTAATCAATAAATATTAAATGTCTCGCTGGTTCAATACTGCTGGTCCATGTAAACCAAACAAGCACTATATGCTCCCAGCTACTAGTCGCTTACCCGACCTAGAAACCATCATCGAACAAGAAAGTTATTTCGTCGTTCACGCTCCTCGACAAACAGGTAAAACAACCGCAATGCTAGCACTTGCGAAACAATTAACCGAAAGCGGGCGCTATGCTGCTGTGATGGTATCGGTGGAAGTGGGAAGCGCTTTTAATAATGATGTGAATGCAGCAGAATTAGCAATTTTAGGTTCTTGGAGAAATACGATTAATGTTCGTTTACCAAAAGATTTACAACCTTCGACCTGGGTTTACGAGGAAACAGGACAAAGGATTAAAGCTAGTTTACAGGCTTGGGCAGAAATTTCACCAAGACCTTTAGTAATATTTATAGATGAAATTGATTCTTTGCAAAATAACACTTTGATTTCGGTGTTACGACAATTACGGGATGGTTTTCCCAATCGTCCGGAAAGTTTTCCTTCTTCTGTAGGATTAGTTGGTTTACGAGATGTGAGAGATTATAAAGTTGCTTCAGGTGGAAGTCAGAGATTAAATACAGCTAGCCCTTTTAACATTAAAGTTAGTTCTATTACTCTCAGAAATTTCAACAAAGAAGAAGTAGAAGAATTATATCAACAACATACAGAAGAAACGGGACAGATTTTTACTCCAGAAGCAACAGCAGCAGCATTTGATTTAACACAAGGACAACCTTGGTTAGTGAATGCATTAGCTAAAGAAGTTGTAGAAAAAATGGTTAAGGATAGAAGTATTTCTATTACTCAAGAACATATTTTACAAGCCAAAGAAATATTAATTGCTCGTCAAGATACTCATCTCGATTCTCTTGCTGAAAAACTCAGAGAACAAAGAGTTAAAAACATTATTGAACCAATATTATCCGGACAAGCATTAGGTGATACTCCCAACGATGACCGACAATATTTAATTGATTTAGGATTGTTAAGACGCGACCCTATGGGTGGATTAGTCATTGCTAATCCGATTTATCGGGAAGTAATTCCTCGTGTTCTAGTACAAGGAACCCAAGATAGCTTACCTCTTATTAGTCCTAGTTGGTTAACTCCTGAAGGTGAATTAAATAAAGATGCATTGTTAGAAGCTTTTATAAAATTCTGGAGACAGCATGGAGAACCATTATTAAGAAGCACCAGTTACCATGAAATTGCACCACATATTGTATTAATGGCTTTCTTGCATCGGGTTGTCAACGGTGGTGGAACCTTGGAGCGGGAATATGCAATTGGTAGTGACAGAATGGATTTATGTTTACGTTATAAAAGCGTTACGTTAGGAATAGAATTAAAAGTATGGCGTGAGAAAAAACGCGACCCCCAAGCAGATGGAATTGAACAGTTGGAATCTTATTTAGCTCGTTTGGGTTTGGATGAAGGTTGGTTATTTATATTTGATAGACGCAAAAATGCTTTACCAATTGAAGAACGGTTGTCAACGGAAGTTGTGAGGACTGAGAAGGGACGGGATATTACTGTGATTCGGGGTTGAAGAGAAAAAATAATATTTGTAGGGTGTGTGACGGCTTGAACAATTTATTGGACAATTCGATAATTATCGGATGCCGTCACGTACCAATTTAACGGATACTTTTGATAAGGTGATCGCCATATTTTTGTAGATAACCATATAAGTAAAACTTAACTCCTAACTAAAAGTTCGTAGGTTGCTTTAGTTCGTAAGTTGGGTTTAGACAGGTTTAGGAATTTGATTGAAAACGATAAATTTGAATCCTGTCGTAACCCAACATCAATAATTTGAAACAACCACAGATAATGTTGGGTTACGGTGCTATTTCTTATTCTTTAATTAAAAACTATTGTTATAAAAGTACCTAACCTATTCCTTTTCCGATACTTTGTCTACATACAATAAAAATTCTTCGTCTGCAAGCCATTTTGAGTAATTCACCAATTCAAAATCAAAAGGATTAACAAACTTCTTCCAGTCGTATACTGAGTAAAAAATTTCTTCATTATCCTTAGTTTCTTTAGGTACTAGCTCGCGTCCAAATTGAGAGCTTGCACACGCAGACAACAGGTTTAGAGAAAGCGTATTATTTATCACTTTATACTCATTAACCTGTGGGATAGTACAAGGAGGTAATTCAGTAAAACCAAGATAATTAAGTAAAAGCTCTACTTCTGCAGACCATTTTTCACCGGATGAGGCTTCGTGCAGCATTAACTTTGTTAAATCAATTAACAGCCTTCCCTTTATCGTTGGTACACAGCAGTTTGAATCATCAACCTGACGCACAAGACCAGACGCTACGAGCATGGTAAGAACTTCGCGGATAGGACCAGATACCTTATAACCAAGACGTTTCTTGAAAGTCGGCATATGAAACATGCCATTTTCTGTTACATCATCCAAAATTGCATATTTTAGACCTATTGGACCTCCATGTTGCAGGAAAACTCCAAAGTTGTATGAACTCAAACCACCAAACAGGACACCAAATAGAATGTCACGCATAGTACAAGACTCAAGAAAATGCCCCATCCAATGGCGATCTACTTCCCTGTCTGCGTCAAACTCAGTTGGTAGAAGAATCAATCTTAGTCCTCGAAGATATTGCTGTAGATTCTTATCCGTGCGATAGCAAGATAGAACTTCATCAATTCGCGCTCGCCCACGAACTGTATCAGCTACAAAGTACACTTTTAAAAGAGCTTCTTTATCGTGTAAAAGGGTGCGTAAATCTTTTTCTATACCTTCCTCATGTCGCCACAATACTTGAGAAACAAGAGGTCGCGAAAAGTCGCGGTAAAGTATACAGGCATAATCGAATGTCCGACGCTGTGCTTCTGAAATCCCAAACAGTTGGGAATTAGAGATCCTCCTAAGTGTAGCGTCGAATTGTTTTGAAATAAACTGATGTTCTGCAGAATCAGCCATATCTTATAAAAATTCTCTCTCCAAGATTTATTTTGATTTTATGATTTAATCCAATTATTTTAGTTCGTAGGTTGGGTTAGACACGTCAAGAATTAGATTAAAAACGATACCTTTTAATTGTGTCGTAACCCAACATCAGCAATTTGAAACAACCACAAATAATGTTGGGTTACGGTGCAATTTCTAATTGCTCGGTTGAAAATCATCTTTATGAAAATCACCTAACCCAACCTACTCCCTAGTCCCTGACTTCTCAACCAATAGTCCCTTCATATATCTTTCAATCACCAATCGCTGCTCATCGTTCGTTAAACAATTAGCTTGAATCAACCAGTCAAGACTAACCCCATTTACCAGTGCTAGGAGAGCGTTTGCTTCAATTCGGGGTGCTATATCATTTCGCAATAATTTAGCTGCTTGCAACCGTTCAAGTTCCTCTACTATTATCTCTCGTAGTTGTGCAGCACTTTCCTGATGTTCGCTCATTAAATTTTCTCGACCAACAGCATATCCTAAAAATGCTACCCAAACTTTCAATATGTCTTGTCTTTCCCCATCTAACGGTAAAAATGCGGACAGCATAACCACCAATCTTTCTATTCCAGACACAGTATCAATTGCTTCTTCCATAAAGGTTTTAAGTTTTTCCGTCACCTGATTGAGAGCAAACAATATTAACTCCTGTTTATTACAAAAATAATGCGTTACAACCCCTGTCGTACAACCCATTTCTTGTGCGATCGCTCTCATACTAGTTCGGTCTAATCCCTCTCTGACAATTACTTTCCAAGCTGCTTGCGATACTTCAAGACGACGCTTTTTCTGACTCATAATTTATTCAAAAATCTTTAAATTACTTATTCTTGACAGATTATCATAACAGTTGTTATATACTTATAATTGTTGAACATAACAACTGTTATGAGGTGAAGAGAATGCAAATAATACAACATAATAATCCCGCTCCTCGTTCTGGGTGGGTGGGTATGATAGACCGTTTTATTGGACCGGGAGCAACCTCAGCAGAGTTGTGGATTCAGTTTTTACCAGCGGTTATAGCAGCAATTGCAGCTCCTGCTTATGCTCTTACACTGTCTGATTCCTGGACGGGTCTACAGCTTGGTTTAATCGCTCTACTGGGTTTTGATTGTGTTGGAGGGATTATCACCAATGCTACCGCTTCTGCTAAGCGATGGTATCACCGCTCTGGGCAAGAGTGGAAACAGCACATGGTTTTCGTTGGTTCCCATGCGATTCATATTGGTTTGGTTGCTTTATTGTTTCGGGAAAGCGATTGGGGATTTTTAATTGTTGTATCTGGTTATTTACTGATAGCATCTACAGCGATTTTAAGTTCACCACTTTATCTTCAGCGTTTTATAGCGCTAGGGTTTTACAGTTTAGCTTTGCTCGGTGACCGCTATCTATTGTCTCCAACTTTGGGATTGGAGTGGTTCTTACCTTTTTTGATGTTGAAGCTTTTAGTCAGTCATTTACTTGCAGAAACTCCGTATCCCTCAGATGTTGATACAGAGTATTGAATATATTCACATTCTTGATTTCGGGAGAATTATGATGACAATTTTTAATAAATATTGGACTGTTGGACTTTTGGTTTTATCTTCTATTTCGCTAAGCGTTTTAGTACCTGGAGGACCGATTGAAACCCGTAGTTTTTCTCATATAAATCCAATTATTCTAGGGGTCTTCAATACCTTCTTAACAACTCTGGGAATTCTCAGCTTACTACTGGTTTATTTTGTTTTAAAGCAAAAGCACTGGGCATTTATAATATCTATGGTTTGCGGTCTGTGTTATTTTCTAGTGTATGGTCTTGATTTAGCTGGTATATTTCCTGTTTCTCCCGATTCTATGCCTAAAGCACTGTTGAATATCGAAATTTTGGGAATAGTGCTTTCATTACCCTTGATGCTGTTGAGTGGACAAAGTATTTTTCAAAGCAGTCAGTTGTCTGGAGAAACAATATCTTACAACCATGAGAGTGATGTAATCGCGCAACCTTTAGTTGCAGGAAGACGGTTTGCTTATGCTATGGCTATTGTTTTATTAGCAGCCAGTATTATTACTTTTGCTACTCGGTCAGCGATGGGGATTTGAAGATTCATCTTAATTGTCTCGTGACCCGACATCAATAATTTGAACAACCACAAGTAAAATAATGTTGGGTTGCGATATAATTCCTAATTGCTTGGTTTAGAAGCATATTTATAAAAACACCTAAACCAACCGACTAAACCACCCAGGGTCTAAACCAACAGCACGCATTTTTGAGTCATCAAACATCCGCTCAAACGGAATTTTTCCCATAGAAATTTGCTGTTTTCTAAATTCGTCCGCATACCTGTGAGCAAAGGATTCTCTTTCCTGTGATGGACGCGAGTGGTATTTGTCGTTGAGAACAGACCACAGGTCGAAATTATCTTTACTTGGCTCTTCGACTTTGGTTAAATAATCCACGTAATGACCAATTTCATGAGGAAGTGTACGATACAGTTGCGTGTTGCGAATTGTATCGAGTGTAGAGTTGATTATGTGTTGACGCTTGTCCGTAACCACAACATGTCCGTCCTCACGCAATCGTTCCAGTTCTTTCGCTCCTTCGGGTGTAAGTGATTTGCTCCATTTAAGCGGTTGTTCAAAA
>JBCBHT010000139.1:0-18718 GCA_038525335.1 Cyanobacteria bacterium J06621_15
ATAAGCTTAAGAAATTACCAATAAAAAGCAGCTTTTGGTTGCCTACAGACGACGATTTGCAACACATGAGCAAAGTAGAACCAGAATTTTTAAATGGCTACATTGAGTTAAATAAGGTCAGTTTTAACATAGTAGCCAAAAGCTATTTAGAATAAAAAATATATCAAACCATAACTATTAGCCCACGCAGGTGGGCTTTGTTTGTGTAGCCCCAGACTTACAGTCTGAGGGTATCAGTATTCCTCACCATCCCCCGATGCAAAACCACCATCACCCCAGCCAAAGGAATCATCAAAACTGGAATTACCTCCAATCCAAATCTAGAAGCAAAATACCCCGCTATTGAAGGAATCATAGCTGCTCCCAAACTCGCCGAACTTGTAATAAATCCAATCGCTGCTGGTACAATTCCACTCGGTATTCTTTGCGGTGTTAACCAAATTGTTAGAGGAAATATTGGAGCGAGAGCTATACCAATCACGGGTAAACTTATTAACTGATTTGGTAATAACCACCAAGCAATTAAACTCAAACTCAATAATATTAAACTGTAATTCAAAGTGCGATTTGCACCCCATATTTTCACAAATCTTCCGCTAATAAATCTTCCTAAAGTTAATCCCAACCAGTAAGCACTAACGCTATATCCTGCGATTAATGTTGGTGTTTCTCTACTAATATGTTGAACGCTATAAGCCCAATTTCCCACCGATGCTTCGGTTCCCACATAAACCGATAACAATAAACCAGATAGCAAAACTGTAGGTGTTTTTAAAGCTTGACCTAAATTCGCTGAAGCTGTTTTATCCGACTTTTTAATTTTTTTAGTCAAGGGTTTGTAATCCGATATCACTACCCATAACATCCCCAATACCAATAATCCTACAACGAGTGCGAACACTAGATAAACACTTCGCCAAAATAACCCTAGCGCTAGGGATGTTGTAGCTACAGCAGGTCCCAATAATGCTCCAATTCCATAAAAACCGTGCAGCAATCCCATTAAATCGGCTTGACCCTGACGATTTGCAATATAGCTATTGATTCCCGCATCAATCAAACCAATTCCCAACCCTAGTAAACTACCAGCAGCAACCATCAACCACCAATAAGGACTTGAAGCATATATGATTAACCCTAGCGCTAGAGTTATTGATGCTAACAACAGAGTTTTTGCTAATCCGATACGACTGCTTAATATGCTGCTGGTCAAAGCTGCAAATATATAACCCGTAACCTGACTGAGAAAAATTAAAGTAATATTTGCTGAAGTTAGATTATAGGTTTCAATAATTGAAGGAATTAGAACACCTAAACCCCCCTCAGCGATACCTATTGCTATGAATGAGTAGAAAGATATTAGGATTGCCATTTTTGATTAGAGGGGGGAGAGGGGGTAGAAGGGGTAGAGGGGGAAGAAAGAATTTAATTATTAACTCATAACTCCTAACTCCTAACTCCTAACTATTTTCCCCAATTACTAGTTATTATTCTAGATTTTTGGCGCTATGAGCGTTCACGAAGTGAGTCGTTAGACTAAGCTTTCTCGTAGAGTAAGCGCAACTACGAACCAATTACCCATGACTACATCCTTGTATGGGTAAACAAATTTTAAAGGTTGTTTTTCCGGGTTTTGATTCTAAACTTATTGCTCCTTTATGACGATTTTCGACTATTCTTCTGACAGCATCTAAACCCAATCCCGAACCTTTTCCTACTCCTTTTGTTGTAAAAAATGGTTCGTAAATGCGCGATTGAACTTCTTCAGAAATTCCTGCTCCGTTGTCAGTAATTTCTACTTTTAAAGAGTTTTCAAATTGAGAGGTGTTGATTTCCAAAATTCCTTTTCCTTCCATTGCATCAATAGCATTATCTATCAGATTCGTCCAAACCTGATTTAGTTCGCTACCGTAAGCAAGAATTTGCGGTAGATTTTCTCCATAACAACGTTTAATTTCTACACCGTGCTTTAATTTAAAAGAAAATAATTTAATCGTATCTTCTAAACCTTGATGAATATCTACCCACTGTTGAGCGCCACGGTCTAAATGAGAGTATGATTTCATGGACTTGACTAAATCAGAAATCCGCTCTGCTCCACGCAATCCATTTTTGATTGTGGACATCACGTCAAAGGAAATTGCCAACCAGCGTATTCCCATGTCTCGGAGTTCGGTGGTATCATCTCGCCAACGTTCCATCATGGTGTCGAGCAGTTTCGTGTCTACTCCACCAGCAGCTAAAGGTTCGGCTATATTCCAAGCGTTTTCTACCCCATAATCTTCCAGCCAATCTAATAATTCATCTTCCTTATCAGCTATGGTCATCGGGTCTAATTTGTCATTATTAATAATGTCATAGCCATCATCCCGAATTTTTAACCATTTCTCGGTATGTTCGTCTTCTACCCGATGCTGTCCGTAAACCAAATTCATCCGCTGCAATTCCAATAATGCGGGAGTTACATCTTTCAAAGCGCGAACCAAAGCCGCAGCGGGGTTGTTAAGTTCGTGTGCTAAACCCGCTGACATCGTACCCAAAGCAGCCATTTTTTCCCGATTGCGGATAAAAGATTCCAATCCCCGCAATCTCGTTTGAACTGCACGAGCTATAGTTATCTCAAACTGTCTACACTGGTGAAGCAATTCTAAAAAGTCTTCTGGAGGAAGTTCGTAAATCCGACAGTCATTTAAACACCGTAAATTTACCATAATTGGTTCATCTGTCAGTATCGGAATTTCTCCCACAAACTCCGGTGCTGTATGCTGTCCTAAAGGCATTTCTACACCATCGGAATAACGAGTAATGCCAATTTTTCCCGCCATCAAAATAAATAAACCCCGAGATGTATCCCCCTCAGAGACAAGGATTTCACCTTTTGATAAATTTACCTGAGTCGCGCGATCGCAAACCCATTCCAATCGACTTTCAGGAAGTATTTTGAATAATTCCAGAGTTTGTAATTCTTCAGTACACAGTGTCATAAATCAGTTACTAATTAAAAATTAGGAGTTAGGAGTTATGAGTTAGGAGTTAGGAATTTTGGATTTTAGATTTTGGATTTTGGATTTTAGATTTTGGATTTTAGATTTTGGATTGGAAGTTAGGAGTTAAGAGTTAATAATTATGAATTACGAATTATTCTTCCCCCTCTCCTTCTTCCCAATTACCCATTACCCATTACCAAAATTACAAAACCTTACTCAAATAATTGTGAACAAATTGAACGCAAATCGAACCTTCACCAACACCGGAAGCGACTCGTTTGACGGAACCGTGACGCACGTCTCCGACCGCAAATATACCGGGGACGTTTGTTTCTAATAAATAGGGGTCGCGGTCTAAATTCCAGCCTTTGGGACGGTTGTTTCCATTAGTTGGCAAATCTGTACCTGCAAGAATAAAACCTCGTTCGTCTTTTTCTATTACTCCATCCAACCATTCTGTACTGGGTTTGGCTCCGATAAATATAAATAACGAGGTTGCTGGTACTGTTTCTTTTTCATCTGTCAAACTATTGACAAGAGTCAATGATTCTAAACTGGTTTCACCTTTGGCTTCAACTACACTTGTATGTAACCTAACCTCAATATTTGGTGTAGCTTCTATCTGGTCAATTAAGTATTGCGACATGCTTTTAGTTAAAGAATCACCCCTAACTAAAATAATCACTTTACTAGCGTATTTAGAAAAATACATTGCTCCCTGTCCGGCTGAATTCGCTGCTCCCACAACATAAACCTCTTCCCCTTCACAGGAGCGTGCTTCTGTCTGAGCAGCACCGTAATAAACACCAGCACCAGTTAAACGTTCGATTCCCGGCACATTTAATCTTCTCCAAGCCACACCTAGAGCCAGTATCAAAGCATGAGAACTAATTTCACTACCATTTGTTAACTTAATAATTCGATACTGGTCTTGTACGCGAATACCCTGAACTTCTTGAGGGGTTAAAATCTCTACACCGAACCTTCTCGCTTGAGTTACAGCTCGTCTGGCTAAATCACCACCGCTCAAACCAACGGGGAATCCTAAGTAATTTTCAATACGCGAACTTGTTCCGGCTTGTCCTCCCGGAGCTTCTTTTTCTATCATCAAAGTTCGCAATCCTTCTGAAGCACCGTAAACAGCAGCAGCTAAACCAGCAGGACCACCACCAATAATAATTAAATCGTAAAATGGTTTCTCGGCTTGGGTTTGTAATCCGATTTTTTCAGCTAATTGAACGTTATCCGGTTGCAGTAATGAAGAACCATCGGAGAAAAGTACCAAAGGTAAATTTAAATGGTCGCAATTTGCATACTCTACCAATTTCTGAGCTTCTTCAGATGATTCAATATCCAACCATTCGTAAGGAATTTGATTTCGAGCCAAAAAATCTTTAGCCTGATGAGAATCTGGAGACCAGCGGTTACCAATAACCCGAATACCTTCAAATGGTGGACGGAAATGAGCCATCCAATCGTCAATTAAATCGTCAATTACGGGAAACAGCTTTTCCTGGGGTGGGTCCCAAGGTTTCATTAAATAGTAATCAACTTTAGTCTTGTTAATTGCATTGATAGCCGCATCGGTATCGGCATAAGCTGTAAGTAAAGCTCTTTTGGCATCGGGATACATTTCCAGTCCCTTCTCCAAGAATTCTACCCCAGACATATGCGGCATTCTTTGGTCGGCTAAAAATAGCGCTACAGTTTCATTACGAAGTTTTAATTTCTCTAAAATTTCTAAAGCACTCGCACCCGAATCGGCACGCATAATGCGAAAATCGCTTCCATATTGCTGACGTAAATCTCGCGCTACTGCTTGCAATACTTGCGGGTCATCATCAACAGTTAAAATTACAGGTTTCATAATCAGTGAGCAGTTATCAGTTATTAGTGAACAGTTATCAGTGATTAATAAGAGCAAGTAGCGAGTCAGGAATAATTTATTCTTCCCTCACTCTCTCCCTCTCTCACTCCCTCCCTCCTAGCTAAACGAGCATCTGATACAGACCAATCAAATTATCATCGGGGTCGCGTAAATAAGCTGTTTTAATCCCGTACATGGGATTGTTCATTGGTTCTGCGGTTAATTTAATTCCTTTTTGCTTGAGTTTTATACATTCGTCTTCTAAATCATTAACTGTAAAAATTAAGGCTACGGTATCTTGACATTCTGCTGTTGGGGGTTTTTCAAGATTGTGAACCATGCGTGCCATTTCGGAGCGTCGGAAGATACTAAGTCTCATATCTGCAACGTGAAATTCCGCATATCCACCTCGTTCATCTTCTTGAAATGGTTCAAACTCCATGATTTCTTTATAAAAATTGACGCAGGCTTTCCAATCGTTGACTAGCAGTCTGGTAAAGGATTTATAGACTTTCATATATTTGGCATTCCCTGTATAAATAAGCTGAATCGATTATTTTTAGCTATTTAGGCGACTTCAAGAAAATTATAATTACAAAAAGCGAGTTGGGGATATTAATTACGAATTACACTCAGCTTTGTTTTACAAATAATTATATTGATTTATTTCTAATTCTTGAATTTATAAACTTTTAAAAATTTTTTGTAACAAATAATAAAATTGTATATAAAAGAGTCAAGGTGTGATACCGATAGATAATATTATCTGGTTTTATAATTATTATGCAATTATTGTTTTTCTATTCCTGAAATTATTCCAACTTTATTAAAAATCATTAGCTAATAGCTAATAGCTTTTAAATACTAAAAAAGCAGAAAAATATAATATTGTTGAGCTTATAATTTGTCAGAATTAAAGAAATTTGGAAAAAGGTTAAAGTAAATAAACTTAAATAAACTTTTTATTAAACCCTCTTCCTACTTCTTTCAATTTAAAGTAAATTATCCGGTGTAATCGGTAAATAGCGAATACGTTTACCGGTTGCATGATATATTGCATTCGCTACCGCAGCACCTGCACCGACAATACCAATTTCACCCACACCTTTTACCCCTAAAGGGTTGATATAGGGGTCGTTTTCTTCAATAAAAACTACTTCACTTTCATGTGTCAAGCTTTTAACAGGATAATAAATTGAAAACTAATAGTTATAGCGCTACGCAAAGGTCAAAGTTTAAAGGTCATAGGTTTAATAACCATAAGCTTGGTTCCTTGATTAATGTTCTAATCTAATTACGTAGCGCTGCATTTAGCTAAGAGCTTTCTGATAGATACAGGCTATAGGATATCAGTCTTAAGATAAATTCGTCTTCTAACTAATGGTTTATATAAATATCTCTCTAGCTTAATTGCTATTTTTTAATATATATGGTCAAAACTCCGTATTAACGTAGCGCTTTTCAATCAAATTTGTCCCAGATAAAAACACTCAAAATTAACAACTTTTATTTAATTACTCATTACTCATTACTCATTACTTATTACTCATTACTTATTACTCATTACTCATTACTCATTACTCATTACTCATTCCCAGTAGTCACAATATCATTAGCAGCAGCCCATTGACTAATATCCTGTTTCCCAATTGCAGCTGCCATTAAATCAGGGAATTTATCGGGACTACATGCAAAAGCAGGACTACCCATTTTACCCAACTCTTCTGCTATTCTATGGTCGTACATCGGCGCTCCTTCGTCATTTAAAGCAAGCAATGTCACTAACTGCACTCCAGAACCAATAATTGCAGCCATTCGCTTTAACATTTGCTGGCGGTTTCCACCTTCATATAAGTCACTAATTAATACTAAAATCGTGTCTGATGGTTGCTGAATAAAATTTTGACAGTAAGCTAGTGCTTGATTAATATCCGTCCCACCACCTAGCTGAGTACCAAATAGTAAATCTACTGGGTCTTGTGCTTCATCGGTTAAATCCGCAACTGCTGTATCGAAGACAACTATCCGGGTTTGAATTGCGGGTAGTGACGCTAAAACGGCTCCAAATATTCCTGCATAAACTACAGAAGTAGCCATCGAACCGCTTTGGTCAATACAAAGGATGATATTTCGTAAATTACTGCGTTTACGTCCGTAACCAATCCGAACTTCGGGAATAATAGTTCGATATTCGGGTTGATAATGTTTGAGATTAGCTTTGATGGTACGATTCCAGTCAATTTCGTGATGACGGGGACGACGGTTACGAATAGCGCGGTTGAGACTTCCCATTACCGCTTGTTGGGTGGGATTTGTCAGTTTTCGCTGCAATTCTTCAACAACGCTTCGGACTACTTGACGGGCTGTTTCCTTAGTTTTTTCTGGCATTATATTGCTCAGAGAAAGCAAATTTGCAACCAAATGTACGTCTGGTTCTACTGCTGAGAGCATTTCCGGTTGCAGCAACATTTGACGCAGATTAAGTCGTTCTAATGCGTCTTGCTGCATTACTTTGACTACCGATGAAGGAAAGTAAGTCCGGATGTCACCCAACCAGCGAGAAACTTTTGGTGACGAATTACCTAAACCACCGGAGCGTTCGGAATCGTATAAAGCGTCTAAGGATTTATCAATTTTGGCATCAGCACCGGTTAATTTACAGCCAGTACCATCAGCTTTTTTACTACCGAGAATGAGTCTCCAGCGTCGCAAACGTTCGTCATCTGGATTTTGAGTCATAGGGATTTTGGATTTTAGATTATAAGTTTTGTTAGATGAGATTTTATAAAAAATACTATCGCAAGTTAGATTCGGTTTAATTACCAATCTATCTTAAGCTAGATTCATTGTTCAAAGTTATCATTTAAAAATGATAATACGAAAAAATATATCTTTATTAATTATCTAATATAGACCAACAATTTTTGATAATAAGTTGCACGATATAGCTCCTAGTTTTTCATGAATTAGTACGAATAAAGTGCCTCTATCGATATTTAAAGGCATGTATATTAATTGCTTCAAGCTATTGTCGATATCTTAACTTATTGTCATAGAAGAATTATTTATCCTAACTTCACAACTAGATAATTAGAACAAAATCTAAGTATATAGGTTACAAGATTACGAAGAATTAGTTTATTCAATTATTTTAAATTATTCTATCTTTTGATTAACCCACTAATTGTTCTTTCGATAGAAGAAAGTTTGATAATAAATTGAGAATATATGAATGTACGCGAACAAAACGTAAATAAAGTTTTGTTGACGCGCAGCTAGTGTAAATCTTTATTTGGATATGCATATTTAGCAAAGCTTACTTATAAAGCTTATTTACTGTTAATTACGAGGTCAATAATGACATATACAAACAACATCGAATACAAAAGAGCAGCTGGTTTATTTTACAGCCGCAATGAAGCAGAAGCAGCAGTTCGTGGATTGAAAGATGCTGGTTTCGACCAAGACAGAATTTCTGTGATAGCACGTGATGCTGATAAAGTAGATGGCGTTAAAACCACTGAAGAAGTTGGCAATAAAGCTGATGAAGGTGCTGCTGCTGGAGCCGTAACTGGTGGTGCTTTGGGTGGAATTACCGGTTTGCTTGTAGGTTTAGGAGCATTGGCTATTCCTGGCGTCGGTCCTATCTTATTGGCTGGTGCTGAAGCAACTGCGATCGCAACAACTTTAGCAGGTGGTGCAATTGGTGCAGCAACTGGTGGATTGGTTGGTGCTTTGATTGGATTGGGTATCCCTGAAGAGAAAGCAAAAGTTTACAGCGATAGAGTTGCTGGTGGTAGCTTCTTGGTAATGGTAGTTGGTACCGAAGCTGAAGTAAAACGCGCTGAAGCAATTATGCAGCGTTCTGGTGTAGAAGAATTTGGTATCTACAATGCACCCAATGCAGTAGCGCAGACCGCTCCTCGTGCAGAAGTAGCTGACAACGATAACGTCAAGCTTTACGAAGAACGTTTGGTAGCAGACAAAGAGCGTCATAAGGCTGGTGAAGTCTCTGTAGGTAAGACAGTTGAAACAGAAACTGCTAAAGTGGCTGTTCCTATCGAGAAAGAAAGAGTAGTTATTGAGCGTACCACTCCTACAGATGGAAGAGCAGTAGCTCCTGGAACCGTAGATTTCTCCGGTCAAGAAGTTGCTCGCATGGATATCTATGAAGAATCAGCAGATATCAATAAAGAAGCTTTTGTTCGTGAAGAAGTGAAAGTTCATAAGGAAGTTGAGCGTGAGACTGTAGAAGCTCAAGAAACACTTCGTCGTGAAGAATTAGATGTCGATGTTGATGGTAACCCTGTAATTCATAGAAACCGATAAAAGTTTAGTGGAAGAAATAAAGACAGTAAACAGAGTATTAATTGCATTGGTTTAAAACAGCAAACACTCTGTTTGCTATCTTCCAAATTTATTGAAATCAAAAATTAACGTAAGTGAGGATAAAATGAAAAAATTAGCTACATTAGTATTAGGTGGAATTTTACTTTTTGGTTCCGCTGCTTGTGAAACCGCAAAGACTAGTTCCGATGCTCCCGATTCTGTAAACGGTAGTGTAGAAGAAGCGAGCAAAGTAGAAGAAACTTTGGAAGACGCTAACAGCGAAATTCGTCAAGACCAATTAAATTCTGATATTAGAGCTAGAGAACAACGTAACGATTTAATTGGGGACCAAACCGATAGAGCAGATTCTGATTTAGCAAGTGAAGTTCGTTCTAAATTAGAGGCAAATATTCCCCGTGCAAAGTTGGTTGTTGAAGCTGAAGATGGTGTAGTCTCAATCGCAGGTACAGTTCCCGACCAAAAGGAATACGAAACAGTTAAACCCTTAGCTAAAGAAATTCTGGGTGTAAAATCTGTGAAAACTGACAATGTTAAGGTTGTACCACCTGCTAACTAATATTGCCGTGTAGAAACAACAAGTAGTGTAGTAAGTAAGAAGTAATAAATTCTATAGGATAGGGGTTTAAATAGTTACCAAAATTCCAACCTACTTTACTAATTATTTAGTTACAAGATATTTAGTAATCTGAAGATAATGGATTACCTTGAATAGCTTTAAACGGGCAGAAATTATTAGCTAATAATTCTGCCTAACTTTTTTTATATTAGTAATTGAAATTAAGTTCAAGTCAATCGGAGAAAAACATTGTTTAACAGTTGGGATGCTTTACAACATACGCTAATAGTTGGAACCCTTGGTTATGTAGCCACAATCATTCTACTCCGTGTCTCTGGAAAGCGAACTTTATCAAAATGGAATTCTTTTGATTTCATTGTTACAATTGCGTTTGGTTCTATATTAGCAAGCTTAATGCTATCGAAAGATACTTCCTTGCTACAGGGAGTATTAGCAATTGGAATGTTAGTATTATTTCAATTTATTATTACCTGGATTTCGGTACGTTCCAATATATTTCAAGGATGGATTAAAGCTGAACCAACTTTATTACTTTTTCAAGGTGAATTTCAAAAGAATGCTATGCGACATCAAAGAGTTACAGAAGGTGAAGTTTTAGCCGCGTTGCGCGAACATGGAATGGCAGCATTAGACGATGCAGAAGCAGTAATTTTAGAAACAGATGGTAGTTTTAGCGTTATTAAGAAAATTAAAGGTTCTTCAGCATCTGCACTAATTGATGTTAAGGGTTATCCTAAACGGCAAACTGCTCGGGTTTAATAGAAGATTTTGTAATCGCGGAAGCAACAATAATATTCTGTTGTAAGATAAAAGTTAATCGTTAATTTGAATAAATTGTAATAGACAGCAATAAAAATCTTATTTAACTAGGAATTTAATTTGCAACAGAATTTATTATTAATTTTGCACAAGCTTATTTTAGATTGGCTTGCTCTTTTCGGTATTATTATTAGCAGATACTTTTTGATATGCGGGGGAACGTACTTACTTTTTTATTCTGCTTTAAATAGGTATGTTACGAAAATTAATCTTCGCCGCAAACAGCTTTCATGGAAAACAGTTAAAAAGGATATGGAATTATCGTTACTTTGCGCGGTAATTTTTGCTTTTTGTTCGGCTTTAGTTATAACAGGCTATGATTTGGGATTTACACGTTTATATACCTCTATAGATAAATATGGACTATGGTATTTAGCCGTAAGTTTTATTGCACTACTTGCATTTCAAGATGCATATTTTTACTTTATGCACCGATTATTTCATCACCCATTACTATTTAAAAAATTGCATTACGGTCATCATCGTTCCGGAGAACCAACACCTTGGACATCTTTTGCATTTGACCCTCTAGAAGCATTTATCCAAGCTTTTTTCTTTATTTGCATAATTTTTGTATTACCTATTCATTACATCCCTCTATTAACAGCATTAATGGTAATGACGGTATGGGCTGTATTTAATCATCTTGGATTTGATTTATTTCCACCATCCTTTTATTCAAACTGGTTGGGGAAATGGTTTATTGGTTCAAAACATCATCTAATACACCATCGTAAATACAATTTACACTACGGACTGTATTTTACATTTTGGGATAAGCTTTTAGGAACTGAAGACTCTAATTATCCAAGTGAAAAATTAGTTTCGATTAAAAAGCAAATTTAAAAATATGTTTTGTCAAACACAAAACTGCTATATTCACCGTAATTTATCTCTCACTTCCATTAATATTTTTCCCAACATATTCTTTCCGCTACCATCTTTTCCGCAACCCCAATAATAATCTCCCGGTGCATTTTCAATTATTTCTTCATCACCTGTAGAAAGTAAAATATCGCGAATTTCTGAATGAGTTTCAAATTTTTTCAAAACAGCTTTTCGCATTACATCGTCTTTGACTTGTTCCCAATCTTTTCTTAAAGGACGTTTTCTATCCCTTCCCATATTCGCAGCTTGTTTGGGACTTTTCGCTTGTTGAATCTCTTCTAAATGAGGAGTTCCGACAAACTTTTGAGCTTGAAAATAATGTTCGGTTGTCTTCCACCAGTATCCATCTAATTCAACTCCGTGGGGGGAGAAATTGGAGAAGCAACCGTATTTGTCGTTTGTGGTGTAAAAGTAGATGGTCATTGGCAACGGATAATTTTGTTTTGGATTTCTAGCATAATACACCAAAAATACAATCGCACTACTTTTTTGTCTGCGAAAAACTATTCGGAACTACCATTAGACATCTCCCGAAAAGATTTATCAAAGTTGCAAACCTAACCCCCCTACCCCCTTCCCTACGAGGGAAGTGGGGTTTTTAAGCCTCTCTCCTTGTAGAGAGAAGCGCGTTGCGGGGGTTCCCCCCGTTGTAGCGACTTCGGAGAGAGAGGTTTGGAGAGAGGTATTTTTTATTTCCGGAGATGTCTATTGAAAATGCTGCTAACAACAAAATTCCCGTTCGTATTATTGCAGAGCAGCACATTCAACCCGGATTTAGGCTGAATTCCCACAGTTAAAGATTAGCTTCGCAATTTAGAAGTTCAGCCTTGGATGACTTTGACTCCTTATAAGCCGATGAAAGAAAGTATTGCAAAAGTCAATCCAAAACAACAGTTTTATTAATAATTTAGAGACGTAGTAATGCGAGGTCTCCAACAATGTAAAATCATCACGCTATGTTTTACGGTTTTTTATTTCATTAGTATTTTTTCTTATAAACTATCGGAATACTACTTGAATATTGCTAATTATGCTAATTATGCTAATAATCAAATCTTTTTACAGTAAGCTTTAAACTAAATTATTTTTTTCAAAAATATGCGAAGTAATCCTATATATCTATAAAAAAAGAGAAAGAATAAAAAATATAAAAAGTATCTAATTAATTTTTTACTCTTTCTCTAATTCTGCAAGAAGTCGTAAAGTGTGTTAGTGGGTTTTAAGTCAAGAGATTGACTTAATTCGCAGTATTTGGCGGACTGCGAGCCGCAAAGTTATTTATTCTCATGATTATTTTTTAGAATTGTCTTGAATTTTAAAACTATTATTCAGATAAATCTCGGACTATATTAAATCTAAAAGGTTCTTGTTTGAATGTATTTAAATAAGATTGATTTAAGTAAATTTCACTTTCTGTTTGATTCAGAAGATATCGATTAAAAAAAGCAAGACTCAGAGAATTTATTTGCGGTTGAGCTTGTTTTGGTTCTGCTCCAATTAAACTTTCTGGGACTGGTAAACCTCCTTCACCATCAGTCATTTGTAATGTTGAAAAATGAGTACCATTTTCCATTACAACCAGATATTTATCTTCTATTTGTAATTTTTGAAAAGGTTTAATCTGCTCTGGTAAAGCAGGAACGAAGTAATCATCTGTACCAGCAAGAAATAATGTTGGTGTTTGTAATTTATTTAATCCCGTTTTCCCAAATACATGACTTGTGAATGGGTTGATAGCAATTACAGCTTTGATTCGCTCATCTTTGACATTTAATGGTTTATCGGGAGATAAATCTAAAAGTCGGCATTGAAGTAGCATTGATAAATTGAGTATGGGACGTTCTGCTACATTTGTAGAACAAACATCTGCAAGCTTTTCACGGCTCAATTCTGCTCCAGCAGCAGCCAAAACTGTATAACCTCCTAAAGATTGACCTAATACACCAACAGCTTGTAAATTTAGAGATTTTAATTCAGACTCAGATTTTGCACGACGTTCTAATTCGTTTAATACTGCTGTAATATCTTGAGGAAGTAGTAATAATGTATTTGGGTCTGGTGGACCTTCTAATCCATTAAAAATTTTGGAAAATTTATTAGTACTAGTTTCGAGATGTTCTGGTACTACAACAGCATAGCCATGAGAAGCCAAATGTTTCGCTAAATAAGCAAAAGTCTGACGATTTGAAGCTGTTCCGTGGGAAATGACTGCGACAGGAATCTGTTTTGATGAATTTGAATTTTGGTTTGGTGAATTTTGGTTTGGTAAATACAAGTCAGCGCTTGAAGTTTGCGAGCGACTGGGATTTTGGAAAGGAATTGTTTGTAAACTCCAGGTATAATTACCTTGTTCGCGGGGGTCAAAACTAGTTGATAATTCTGATATATTTCTAGCTTTGGATTCAGCAAGTTGACGAATCTTGGCTACTACTCCAGCTTGTTTTTCAAATATTTCTTGTTTTTCTTGAGCAAGCTTTAAAGTTAGCGGTAGATTAATTTGAATTGTTTCTAAAGGAAACTGACGAATCACATTCATTACCGTTAATCCTTGTTTATCATCAGCAGCAAAAATTAAAGCTGCTCGAAGTGCTTTAAAACCGTTTAAAGAATTTTCTGTTTGTATAATTTGACCTAAACGTTTGAGTAATTTAGAGCCAGCAGAGCTATAACTAATTTGCGATATACCGACAGCATTAATTTCAAAACGAGTATTTAGTAAAGACTGAAATAATACAAGTTGCTCGTCATTTAAATAATTGTCTAAAATGCTGGAGTTCTTTTCAAGTTTTCCAGTTTTCGCAATTTCTTCAAGTTCTTTTATTTCAATTGTAGAACCAATTGGTCCGTAGAAAAACTGAATTTTTTCGGCGCTATATGCAGGTTGTATGATGAAAATACTAGAAAATATTCCAAATACAGCAGCGGTCAGTGTTCGCGTTCTTAAATTACGGAAATAGCAAAAAGAAGTTAATTTCATTTTGATTGTTCTTAATATTTTTAATGCTTCAAGTTCTGTCAATTAAGAAGTGAGACTGATTTCCCGTTACCAAAATGCACGCAATTAGTTAAGTCAAATATGTAAATTTGCTCGAAATAAATTAAACCTATAAATTTTCATTCTTCATGTTTCCTCTATTCCCTACTTTCGAGGTAACAGAGCGTTGTAAATTTGCTAAAGCACGATTGTAATCCAAAATTGCCCTAATTCTATTACCCTCAGATGTAGTCAGAGCATTTTCTGCATCGATAACTTCTAATTGAGTACCGACACCAGCTTGAAAGCGCAAGCGAGCTAATCGTAAAGATTCTCTAGCTTGTTCTAGAGCAGCATTAGAAGTCTGTACGTTTTCTAAATTAGATTGCAAACCCGAATAAGCTTGTTCGACCTGAAAACGAATTTGATTGCGAGTATCAGAGAATTGAGTTTCAGCTATTGCGACGTTAGCTTTTGCTTGTCTAGCTTGAGCTTTAGCTCTACCACCATCGAATAGATTCAAGTTTGCTTGAACTGCGACGCTGTAACCATCGGTAAGACTCACACTATCGTCGAACTGGTCTAATAGACTATAGCTAGCAACTAAAGCAATTTGAGGTTTAAGTGCAGAAAGTGCTAAGCGTCTGTCGAGTAAATTAATATTGCGCTGGGCTAGCTGTTGTTGCAGTTCCGAACGGTTTTGATAAGCTGCGACAATACTTTGCTCTAAACTTGTTTCCCATAATCCTGCTAATTTTACAGGGTCGGCAGCAGCGATATCTACAGATTGAGGTAAATTTAAGCGAGTTACTAGACGACGACGAGCAACTTGTTGAGACGCAATCGAATTAGTTAACTGTTGTTGAGCATTTGCAAGATTGACCCGAGTTCGTAATACATCAAATTGAGTACCAACTCCTGCTTGTTCTAAAGCTTGAGCATCTCGTAAACTAGCTCGTGCATTCACTACAGCAGCATTCGCAATCCTGACTTCTTCATCAGCTTGTTGCAAATCAAAGTATTCTGTAGAAACATTCAAACGAACTTCTTCCTCTAAAACCTCCACAGCTAATTCCTGAACGCGCAAACGCTCCTTAGCTTGTCCGATTTGAGCGCTTCTTCTCCCTCCGGTGTAAAGGTCATAATTTAGTTGAAGACTACCATTAAAAGCTGTAGTTGCTTCATCACTACCGACATTTGTGCTTTCAACTGCAAGTTGATTTTGAGCCGATTGTTGTCTTGCAACTTCTGCGCTTAAACCTGCATTAGGTAATAAAGATGATTGAGCTTCTTTGACAGCAGCTTGAGCGCGTTGTAATTCCAGCAATCCCACCTGTAACTCTTGATTATTTCGTCGCGCTAATTCCAAAGCTTGCTCTAAAGTTATGGCTTGAATTTTCTGAATCTGAACTTCTTCCGGTTTTGTCGGATATTGAAGTGGATTTTGATTATTGTTCAGAGAATCTAAGATTAATTTAGAGTTGTTGGAATTAGTTTGATTGATTTGTTTTGATGATGATGGTTTCTCAACATTTTCAACAGGAATTGACTCAGAGGGAGTACTTAATTGAAATTTTCCGGTAGTTTCTTCTGAAGTTGAATAATTAGGTATCATCTGAACTTGATTTGAATCAATGTTACTAGCATTACTCAAAGGAACATTCGATACTACTGCAGCTACGCTAAACAAAAAACTCGAAACAAATTGTACTGTTTTCACCAATTTTCCTCACACCAAAAAAGTCTAATATCTATATTCAGTCCGTATGTCAGAAGAAGAGCGTTGCTGTTAGCGGAGCGAAGCGAGTAAAAGGTTTACTGCAAGGATTATTAGAAAGAAACTATCTATTTAATATTAGGACTTACGCAACCGGCACATTTTTTCGTAGGGTGCTGTGACACTTTTACTATTTATAAACGTAGTAATAACCTTTTATAGTGTCACGCACCAACAAGCATTGTGACAATTGCGTAAGTCCTGAATATGTCTAATAATTCTAAGAAGGGAAAGTTAGTATAAACTAAACTAAAAAATTTATTTTGACAGTTAATAGCAATAAATCATCTACTTTTAGGTCGATTTATCAGTTAATTTCGAGTATAGTTAACCGCCTTAGTAAAATAATTTTCTAATTCATCCAAAGAAAGTTTTCGTGAGACAAAGCCAATATAATTATCGGGTCTAAGCAATACACTAAAAGATTCATTTATTCCAAAAATTTCTGCAATATGTGGATAAAGAGGAACGGTTTGACAATCGACTAAATGATTATATTCATACTCAATTTTTTCTGTTAAATCTTGCTGTTGATTTCGTCCATCGGAAAAAGTAATTAGATGAAATAATGGCTTGCGTAATTTATCGTAAATGCTCTTACCATCAACCAGAAAATATGGCATTCTGTCTCCAGCTTTTACTTTAAATTTATTATCGCCTGAGTGATTGCTTAAAACACTATCTGGATAATTAATACCAATTTGAGAAAGTAGCGAAAACGCCGATTTTTGAACTATTCCGAACTTGAAAATATGTTTTGCCAAAGGTGGAATAATAACTGTCCGAATAAAACTCACTAGAAAATCAGAACCAGCTTCTAGTTCAAAAGCTTTGTCTGTCGTTTCCAACAAATTCTTAGCATTTTCTAAACGCTCTTGGTTGTAGGAATCAAGCAGCGATTTATTAGCATAACCTTTGATAACTAATGCTAATTTCCAAGCTAAATTGTAAGCATCCTGAATCCCAGTATTCATTCCCTGTCCACCAGCAGGAGTGTGGATATGAGCAGCATCTCCAGCGAGGAAACATCTACCCAGAGAAAACTGGTCTACACGACGACTGTGGACAAGATAGCTGGAAAACCAGTTGACATTGATAATGTCGAAAGATAATTGAGTTTCAGTTCTAATCTTCTGCTCGATTTCTTCGTAATCTACCTCTATTTCACCAGGGGAATCTTTGATTTCCGAAGCTTTTTTAGGTAAATTACCCAAAATACGCCAGCATTTCTCTCCTTCCATCGGGAATAAGGCTACAAACGAGTCTTTTCCCAAACAAGTGTAAAGGGTATCGTCTTCCATTTCCCAATCAACTTGCATATCAGCCACATAAAAAACTTCTCCAAAGGTACTACCTGTAAAAGATAGACCTAGTGACTTTCTTACCTGACTTCTAGCTCCATCACAACCGACGAGATATTTAGCTTCGATGACTTGAGATTGATTATCACCGCTCTTTACTACAGCTTTAACTCCTGCATCATCGTGGGAAAAACTTTCGAGTGTGCTATTCCATAAAACTTCTTTCTGATAACTTTGCAGATAATCATAAAGCAACTGCTCATTCTTACTTTGCTCTAAAACAAGCATGTATGGATAGGGGCTGAGATTCTTACCCGTTTCAGATAAATTAATTCCATCACGGACTTTACCTCCTGCAATCAACCGAAGTTTTTCAGCAATTGCACCTTCCTTAACTGCTTGTTCTGCTAAACCTAATTGCTCGTAAATTTCCAGAGTTCTAGCATGAACACCCAGAGCTTTTGAGAGATGTGTAATACTTTCGTTTTTTTCGATAATTACAAAGCTAATTCCATATCTAAGCAATTGACAAGCTAAAGAAAGTCCAGTGGGACCTGCTCCGATAATAATTACGTCAGTTTTCATTTTGATTCCTCCTAATTGTCTATTCTGTAGTTATTATTCAAAAAATATTTTTTTGAGAGTTGCAAACATTTTAATGCCACATATATTTACATATTTATTAACTCAAATTAAGTTTTTTTGTAATAGGTAAAGTATCCAATAAATAAAAATTTAATATCATTAAATAAGTTCTATAAAAATAATTAATGCGACATCTCCATCGACTCTGGTAGAGGAGCTAATTTCCCATCTTCCATATAAACAATCCGGTCAGCAATATCTAAAATACGATTATCATGAGTTACCATCAAAATCGTACAGCCTTGCTCTTTAGCTAACTTCTGCATAATATTAACTACATCTCGTCCGGTTTTCTTATCAAGTGCAGCAGTTGGTTCATCTGCTAATACAATCTTCGGTTGACTAACCAGCGCTCGTGCAATAGCTACCCTTTGTTTTTGTCCACCAGATAAATCATCAGGATAATAATTTACTCTTTCTCCTAAACCGACAATTTCTAACATTTCAATCGATTTTTGATGCATTTCTTGAGGAGAAATTTGGGGATGAACTTCTAAACCCATTCTGACATTTTGAATTGCGGTTAAACTTTC
>JBCBHT010000140.1:0-631 GCA_038525335.1 Cyanobacteria bacterium J06621_15
AGACAACTTTATGAAGTTGTTCTTAATGGGTTAAATTTATAGTACCCACTTGGAAGGGTAAAGTTATCAGTCAGAGAAAAAATATTGTGGTTTGATTTTGGAGCGGTATATTGAAGTTGCAAAGCTGAATGCTTTGAGAAATAAATAAGAGCGTTTATAAATCGAAGTTTGGAACCATAACGAACATTTTGCGACTGTTTTCACATTCACCTGGGGTTGCAAACCCCAGGCTAATAGCTAAAGTCCTCTAAAGAGGACTAAGAAGCTTTCATTCCTAAACAGCTACCGTGTAATAACTATGAAGTGGTTTATTAAATTTTTAGTCCATTTCAATGGACTTGCGCTATTAGCTTGGGGTTTGCAACCCCAAGTGGGTATGAAAGCTTATCAAGCAAGTGAGTTTCTTTATTTCTTCTCAAATCCCACATCGTAGTTTTTAGACTAGAAGTGGGATGGTGCGTGACGGCATGAGGTAAGTTGTTTATTAGGTTTAATAAGTGATTTGAGCCGTCACTCACCCTACAAATGAGTGGTTTTAATCCCAGATGGTAGTCTTAGGTTAGAAGTCAGATGGTGCGTGACGGCATGAGGTAAGTTGTTTATTAGGTTTGATGAGTGATTCGAGCCGTCA
>JBCBHT010000140.1:731-18687 GCA_038525335.1 Cyanobacteria bacterium J06621_15
ACAAATGAGTGGTTTTAATCCCAGATGGTAGTTTTTAGGTTAGAAGTCAGATGGTGCGTGACGGCATGAGGTAAGTTGTTTATTAGGTTTGATGAGTGATTCGAGCCGTCACACACCCTACAAATGAGTGGTTTTAATCCCAGATGGTAGTTTTTAGGTTAGAAGTCAGATGGTGCGTGACGGCATGAGGTAAGTTATTTATTAGGTTTTATTAGTGATTTGAGCCGTCACACACCCTACGAAATATAAAAATAAAAATAGGTATAAAAAACAAAGCCCACTTAATATCAGTGGGCTTAGTATCTTGATTAGTTGGAAAGGTAATATTTGAATTTCCCGCAATTCCAATTTACACGCGATTAAGATTGATTCCAGCTTCTTTAGCCATTGCATTCAAACCTTTCTTTTCCAAGGTCTTGATTGCTTTAGTAGAAAGCTTTAATCTCACCCAGCGATTACCTTCAGCCCACCAAACGCGCTTGCTTTGCAGGTTCGCTTGTTGAAGTTTCTTGGTGCGACGGTGGGAGTGAGATACTGCATAACCGTTATTCGCTTTTTTACCAGTCAGTTGACATTTACGAGCCATATGAAGAATCTCCTATTTTTTAACGTAATTTTCTATTTTATATGAGAGAGGGGGAAGAGGGGGAAGAGGGGGAAGAGGGGGAAGATTTATACTTACTAACTCCTAGTTCCTAACTATTCTCAATGCCCAATCCCCCATCCCCTATGCCCAATTCCTTACTTTGCTGCTTGCTGTGTTAGTCATGTTGGGTTGCGCTTCCGCTTAACCCAACCTACAAAACTTCTTAACTCCTAACTCCTAACTCCTAACTCCTAACCGCTAACTGTTCACTGCTCACTGTTCACTGTTTCACTTCGCTGCTTGCTGTGTCAGCTTGGTGAGTACTTCGTTGGAACGCTCGACGAAGGATTTCATTCCGTCTGCGTCGAAGCCTTTTTGTGACATTAGGGCTAAATCGTAAACGTGCTGACAAATTGAGTTGACGATTTCAGCGTTGGAGGCTTTTCCGTCACTTTGAATGATACTACCTTGGTTGAGATTTTCTAGATTTTGTATCAGTGGATGGGCTGTGTTAACTAATAATACGTGTTCTTCGGGAAATTCTACGTTTTGCTGCTGCATCATGGCGTTCATTTCTCGCAAGCGACGTAAAATTTCTGGTAGAAGCACCATTGCTGGTGGTGTTCCTTGGGGATTATCGGATTTTAATGCTTCGGTACGAATGTTGAGTTTTGGTTTGTTGAGGGCTTTTTCAAAGATTTCTTTGATTGTGTCTCCTCTGGTTTTGTTGGTTGTTGGATCTACTATTTCGCTGGATTTATCTTTGTCTAGCAGGGTGTTGTCTAGGTCGGAGTCTACGCGGGTAAATTTGACTTCGTTGTATTCGCGTTCGAGGAAGTTGATAAAGTGGGTGTCGATGAAGGAGTCTAAATATAAGACTTCTAAACCTTGATTTTTGTGTAATTCTACGTATGCTGCTTGTGATGCTTCATCGGTACAGTAGAAGACGCGGTTTTCGTGGCTTCCTTTGTTTCGCTCTAAATATTCTTTGATGGTTACGTATGGTAGTGCTGGTTCTTTGGTAGATTCGGCGTTTTCTCCTTCACCACCTGGTGTGACATCTTGCCATACGTCGCCTTCTTGTGACTGTACTTCTACTGCGGGGGTTTCGGCTGCTTCTGGTTTTGAATCAGTATTTTCCGACTCTTTGGTAGTACGAAAAACTACGATTTCTTCAACCTGCTTTTTGAATTTTTCATCGTTCATTACCCCGAATTTAACGAAGGTTGCTAAATCTTTCCAAGCGTGGATATACTGCTCGCGGTCGTCGCGGTACAGTTGTTTGAGCCTGTCGCCAACTTTTTTAGCAATGTAATCGCCGATTCTTTTTACAGTGCGATCGCCTTGTAATGCACTACGGGATACGTTAAGGGGAATATCGGTGCTATCGATTACACCGCGCATGGGTAACAGGAATTGAGGAATGATTTCTTCGCAGTTGTCACTAACAAATACCTGGTTGCAAAATAGTTTGGTTTGTCCTTTGCTAACGTCAACGTCTGGTTTTAACTTGGGGAAGTACAAAATACCGTTAATAATGAAGGGATAATCGGTATTCAAATGTACCCATAATAAAGGTTCTTCTTCAAAAGGATACAAATAGCGATAGAATTCCATGTAATCTTCTTTGGTCAAATTACTAGGAGATTCTCGCCAAGGTGCTTTTTGTCGATTTAATACTTCATCACCCAGTTTGATGGGTACTGGCATAAAATCACAATAAGTTTTAACAAGATTCTTGACTCTTGCTTCTTCGACAAATTCCTCTTCCTCTTCCATGAGGTGAAGAGTAATTGTAGTACCGCGATTTGTCCGCGATGATTCATTTAAGGTAAAATTCGGTGAACCATCGCAACTCCAGTGAACTGCTTCTGCTCCTTCTTTGTAAGACAAAGTATCGATTTCAACGTGCTTAGCGACCATAAAGGAAGAGTAAAAACCCAATCCAAAATGACCGATAATTGGTTGGTCGGAGGAACCTTTGTATTTCTGAACGAATTCTTCAGCGCTAGAAAAAGCAACCTGGTTGATATACTTCTTAACTTCGTCTACCGTCATACCGATGCCATTATCGGTAATTGAAAGAGTTTTTTTATCTTTATCTACAGCAATTGTAATTTCTGGTTCGCCGGTTTCACCGGAGAATTCACCGGAACGAGCGACCATTTGCAGCTTTTGGATAGCATCAACAGCGTTTGATACCAGTTCCCGTAAAAAGATTTGATGGTCTGAGTAAAGAGATTTCTTGATAATCGGGAAAATATTCTCAGTATGGATACTGATGGTACCTTGTTCTAACATAATTTAATCGCGACAAATACAAATATTCTAAGGCAATAATGTGGGAGGAAAATCCACACCGCATTTTGCCTAATGATTATTGGGAAAATAAAACCCTAACACCCCACTTTACCTGAGAAGGAAAGCAGGGTTATTATCAATCAGGATTTTAAATGCTTTCGCGAGTAAATTGTACTCAAATTGCTGGATTGTTTGCCCTATAAAGGTTATTCGGATTTCCCTACCATGTAAAGAAAATTTTCAAAACAGCAACTATTATTAATCGTCTATTTTTTACTACGGTAGGATTATTTTTAATCCAATTCCACCAAAAATATATAGCATTCGGAGTTTGACGTTGTTTACGAGGTGCTTCAATTGCTTTAAAAGTTAGGTATTGATAAAGATGGGAAAGACTTTGTTTTTTTAAATG
Organism: Cyanobacteria bacterium J06621_15; assembly: GCA_038525335.1. GTDB lineage: Bacteria > Cyanobacteriota > Cyanobacteriia > Cyanobacteriales > Nostocaceae > Rivularia. Next base: position 4,031 of record JBCBHT010000140.1, read on the forward strand.
CTGTAATTTTTCAGCTTTGGGATTATTAAAAGCACGTTCAATTACTTTTAAAGATTCAGCTTCTTGTCTTTTTAGCTTGGTAGACATTGAAGTAGTGGAAGTTCTATACAAAATTTGCGGTTTTTCTACACAGACAAACTCGTAATTAACCGCTAAACGTAACCACATATCTTTATCTTCTGCTGCTGTAAGTGATTCATCAAAACCACCAACTTTTTCAAAAGCTGTTTTTCTAATTAACGGATTGGAACCATTTTCTAAAAAGTTTGTGACTAAGAGTTTGCTGAAAGCATCACCGTTAACTTTAATTCTTCTACCAGGCTTAATGAATTTGCTTGATTCGTCAATATAATCAGTCCAACTGTAAGCAACAGCAGCTTGGGGATTTTTTTGTAAAGCTTGCCATTGTGATTCTAGTTTATCAGGTGTCCATAAATCATCTGCATCGATAAAAGAAATATATTCACCTTTCGCTTGAGAAATTCCGCGATTGCGACTTGCTGATAAACCAGCGTTGGAATAGGAAAATACTTTGATGCGGGAATCGGAGATTGTTTTGATAACTTCTACAGTTGTATCTGTAGAGCCATCATTGATGATAATTATTTCTATATCTTTAAAGGTTTGATTTGATATTGAATCTACAGTCTCTTTAATGGTTTTGGCTCCATTAAATACTGGTACTACTACGGAAATAGACATATTATTTGATTACGGTAAAATGCGACCACTGATTTTATTTGAGATAATGAAGCACACTTTTTTATTAGATTATTATTAAATTATTTATTTAAATTATGCTTTTTTCGCTTAGTTATTTTTTGAGATAATTGCGGTAATAAAATCTTGAAAGCAGCAATAGCAATCAGTTTTTTATTTGTTAATAGATTAGAATTATTTTTCATATAATTCCATAAAAAATATGTGGCTGTAAGAGGTTGACGTTTTTCGATTGGTACTTCAATAGCCTTGAAAGTTAGGTATTGATACATTTGTGAAATAGTTTGTCTTTTTAAATGCTGAAATTTTTCAGCTTTGGCATATTTAAAAGCACGTTCAATTACTTTTAAAGATGTATCTTCCATTGTTTTGAGATTAGTAGATAAAGAATTTTTCGATTGTCTATATAAAATTTGCGGTTTTTCTACACATACAAATTCATAATTAGCTGCAAGACGCAACCACATATCTTTATCTTCTGCTGCTACAAGTGATTTATCAAAACCACCAATTTCTGCTAAAGCTTTGTGACGAATTAAAGGATTGGAGCCATTTTCTAAAAAATTTATTTGCAAAAGTTTAGTAAAAATATCACCATTAGCTATAACTCTTCTACCAGACTTAATAAACTTTCCTTCAGCGTTTATATAATCAGTCCAACTATAAGCTACAGCAGCTTGTGGATTATTTTGTAAGACTTGCCATTGCGATTCAAGTTTATCAGGTGTCCATAAATCATCTGCATCTATAAATGAAATATATTCTCCTTGAGCTTGAGCAATTCCTCGATTACGAGTTTCAGATACACCCGTATTAGTAGGATTAGATATTACCTTGATGCGAGAATCAGAAATACTTTTGACAATTTCTAATGTTGAATCTGTAGAGCAGTCATCACTAACAATTACTTCTATATCTTTGAAAGTTTGGTTTAATATTGAATAAATTGTTTCTTTAATAGTTTTTTTTGCATTAAAAACAGGAACAATTACAGAAATAGTCATTTTTTATTCCTTGAATTGAAAAATTAGCTTTCTTATTAGATGCTCTCTTTTAAGAAGCTATTTATTTAGATAGTGCTAATACCCCAATAACAAAGAATGCTAATTAAAAAAAGATTAAAAAGATTAAAACAATTAAGTTGTCTTTTCGTAACCTAAAAATGTGCTGGTATTTGACAAACGAGGTAGCTTTTGTAAAAGCAAGTTAGCCCAGGTATTAGGTAAAAAGACCATGACGAATAATTTAAAAATAGCTTTTAATATTATCGGTTTAAACAGAAGACTTACATCTGTTTTTATCGCAGTTAATAAATACCTAACAGCAACTTTACCTTGTAATTTTTCTGCTGGTGCTTTCAAAACTTTATAACACAGAAATTTGTAAAGGTTTCCTACTGCTTTGGATTTAAAATGTTGATATTTTTTCGCTTTTTCACGAGCAAAAGCACGTTCAATTACCTGCAAATTAGATTTTTCTAGTCCTAGCACATTAGATGACATAGATACAGGAAGAATTCGATATAAAACTTGTGCTTTTGGTACGCAGATAAATTCAGTTATGGCTGATAATTTTAACCACATATCAGTATCTTGAGCATTGGTTAAATTTTCATCAAAACCATCAACTTCAGCTAGAAATTCTCTACGAATCATGACGTTGGAACCGTTTCCAATAAAGTCATCTAATAAAAATTTAGAATAAATATCCCCGCTCCAATTTACATGAGAAGTTTTACGGAGAAACTTTCCATTTTCATCTATACAATTTGTCCAACTATAAGCAACTCCAGCTTGCGGATTTGATTGTAAAGCTTGATATTGTGCAGTTAATTTATCATCAGTCCATAAATCATCTGCATCTAGAAAGGTAATATAATCGCCAGTAGCGTGTTTAAATCCGCGATTGCGATTGACAGCTACATTTGCTTTGGGATAAGAAAAAACTTTAACTCTCTCGTCTTTGATTTGAGAAACTATCGAGAGAGTTTTATCTGTAGAATCTGCGTTGATAATGATTAATTCAAAATTAGTAAAAGTTTGTTTTAAAACGGATTCAATTGTTTCTTTAATTGTATTTTCACCGTTATAAACTGGTATAATTACAGATATATCATTGTTTAACATATCAATTATCGTTTTCAGGAGATAATTGATATGCTAATATTAACTACATAAAAATAGCATCAGTATAATTTCAGAAAATTAGCTATTTGCATTCGCCATAAATAGAAAGGACTAATTAATGTTGCGAATAAACGCTCCATTTCACAAGCAGCAGCAATATCTTTTCTTAAAACCTTTCTATAACGAACAAAATGCGATATAGTTTTGCGAAAATCGTTGATTAAATAAACACAAAAAGCGAAAGGTCTTTGCCACCATTCAAGCATTAACATGCGTAAATGAAAGCGTCCCAAACCGATAATTTTCATTAAACCAATCAGATATTTTTCTTCTAACCGCGATGACGGAATCATATGTTCAATTTCCATCTCGGGGTTATACCAAATTTCCCATCCTGCTCTATGAATATATAATAATGCTTCCGCATCCTGTCCGGTTGGCATCCATCGTTTTTTAGTTCTACCTATTAATAATAATTTAGTCGGAACGTATTTTTTCCAAACATCTCGACGTACTACTAATCCAGCACCAGGAGGAAGTCCTTTTTTGCGAGGTTCGTACATTAAAGGTTCGGAACCTCTATCAACTAAAGCTAGATAAAAGGTAATATCTTTAAGTTCTTCCGGAGGATTTTGTTCAAAAATACCGTGAATTTTACTACTAAAAGCACCAGCTTTCGGATGTTCTTGAGCAAATTTATAAGCTGAATTTACCCAATTTGCAAACGGTGGATTATCATCATCAATAAATCCAACTAATTCACCTTTGGCTTCATTCATAGCTTTTTGTCTAGCAAAAGATATTCCTTGCTCTTCCTCAAAACAATATCGCAAAGGTACATTTTTTAGCCAATTTTCTTGATATTCTTTAATAAGTTTTGCCGTTCCATCATTACTATTATTATCAACAATAACGACTTCCCAATTGATATTTTCGGTATTAACCTGTTCTTTTAATTTCTCTAATACCTTGGGTAAACGAATTTCTCCGTTGTAAGTAGGGATAGCAACGGTCAAGTTTACGGTTGTATTCATTTTTAAAAGTAGTTTCTAAAGCTTGCTGGGATTATTATTCCCAGTTCGATGGAGAAACTCACAGGTTTGATGATATTGGTGGAATTAAAATACTCTAAACCCCTCACTCTGGAAGAGTGGGGCTACAAAAACAAAGCCCCTCCGGGTTCGCTAGTTTGGGGGACGGAAACCGACACCCCCAACTAGACTCACCACCTGTGTGGGCTAGAAAGGTAGTAGCTAAAGATATATAATGCACGGAGATTTTTAGAAATATAAGCCCACAAAGGTGGGCTTCGCAATTGTAGCCCCAGACTTAGAGTCTGAGGGTAATTGTTCAAAAATTTTCAACCCTCAGCTGATTCAACTAATTGTACGGGAGTTGCTGCTGGTGAAACTTTAACGACGGCTTTTTTACTAAAAGTCAATCCGGTTTTACTTCTATCAACTACAATCGTATCCCCTGCGACAAAGGTGTTTTCCAAAATCTTGGTAGCAATGGGAATTTCAATTTCTCGTCGAATTGCTCGCTTAATTGGACGCGCTCCGTACATTGGGTCGTAACCAATTTCTACCAATCTTTCACAAGCTGTGGGTGTAATTTCGATAGAGATTTTCTGGTCTGCTAGTAAGCTTTCTACTCGCTTTAACTGAATCCGAGCAATATTTCCCATTTGCTTTTTACCCAAAGCATGGAAAATAATCAAGTCGTCAATACGGTTAACAAATTCGGGACGGAAGTGTTTTCGTAAAGCATCCATTACCCGGTTTTGCATTTTCTCATACTGGGAATCATCCCCGGATATATCTAATATATGTTCGCTACCGATATTACTAGTCATCACAATCACAGCATTGCGGAAGTCTACTACTCTTCCTTGAGAATCAGTAATTCTACCGTCATCTAAAACTTGCAGCAAAATATTAAATACATCGGCATGTGCCTTTTCTACTTCATCCAACAGCACTACGGAATAAGGACGACGACGGACTGCTTCGGAAAGTTGACCTCCTTCTTCAAAGCCAACGTATCCTGGAGGTGCCCCTACTAACCTAGACACAGAATGTTTTTCCATGTATTCCGACATATCTAGACGTACCATAGCGTCCTCGGAATCAAACATGAATTGTGCTAAAGCGCGAGCCAATTCTGTTTTACCGACACCCGTAGGTCCCATGAATAAAAACGAACCAATGGGACGGTTGGGGTCTTTCATTCTGGCACGAGCCAAACGAATCGCAGCCGAAACCGCTGCTACTGCTTCATTTTGTCCGACAACTCTTTGATGCAGGTGGTCTTCTAACTGCAATAATTTTTGTCTTTCGGATTCCAATAAGCTATTTACCGGAATTCCCGTCCATTTAGCAACTATTTGAGCAATATCATCTTCAGTTACCTGTTCTCGTAATAAACTAGAACCTTTACTTTGAACTTCTAATAATTTGGTTTCCTTGATTTCTCGGTCCCGCTGTACTCCTTCTAATTTTCCATACTTTAATTGTGCAGCAGTGTTCAGGTCATAAGCACGCTCAGCTTGCTCGATTTGAACTCTAAGTTTCTCCTCTTCTTGCTTTAAAGCGCTGATTTCTTCTAATACCTGCTTTTCACCCTGCCATTGACTATTAAAATCTTCTTGTCTGTCAGTTAAATCTTTTATTTCTTCCTCGATTCTGTCTAACCGCTGCTGGGTTTGAAAAGCGGTTTTTTCTTCTCCTGCTAAAGACAGCTTTTCCATTTCTAGCTGCATCAAACGACGCTCAATATTTTCTAATTCCGCAGGTTTGGAGGTAATTTCCATTTTCAACTGAGCTGCTGCTTCGTCTACTAAATCAATTGCTTTATCTGGTAAAAATCGGTCGGAAATGTAGCGAGCAGATAAAGTAGCGGCTGCAACTAAAGCAGAATCGGAAATCTTGACGTTGTGGTGGACTTCGTAACGCTCCTTCAATCCTCGTAAAATAGAAATTGTATTTTCAACGCTGGGTTGAGTTACCAAAACCTGTTGGAAACGTCTTTCCAAAGCTGGGTCTTTTTCAATGTATTTCCGATATTCATCCGTAGTAGTAGCACCGATACAGCGCAACTCACCTCGGGCTAACATCGGCTTGAGTAAATTACCAGCATCCATCGAACCTTGCTGTCCGGAACCGGCACCGACTACCGTATGTAATTCATCAATAAATAAAACTATTTGACCTGCAGATTCAGTAACTTCACGGAGAACAGCTTTGAGTCTATCTTCAAACTCACCGCGATACTTGGCACCAGCAATCAAACTACCCATATCCAAACCGATGATTTGTCGGTCTTTGAGCGATTCGGGTACATCACCATTGATAATTCTTTGAGCCAACGCTTCAGCAATTGCGGTTTTTCCGACTCCAGGTTCGCCAATTAAAACGGGATTATTTTTACTCCGACGAGATAAGACTTGAATCACGCGACGAATTTCGTCATCTCGTCCAATTACCGGGTCAAGTCTACCTGCTTTTGCTTCCTCAGTTAAATCTCGACCAAATTTATCTAAAGCTTCGTAGCGAGATTCGGGATTTTGGTCAGTTACCTTTTGACTACCTCGAATCGCTTTGATTGCATCTTCTAAATCTTCACTAGTAGCATTTAAATTTCTAAATATTCTTCTACCAATCCGCTCCTCTTCAGCAAAAGCTAGCAGAAGATGCTCCACACTAATATAGGCATCATTCATACCATCCCTGGCATCTTCAGCACCATCAAGCATCCGGTCAAGACCTTTACCCAGGTATAATTGCTCGCTTCTGCCTACCTTTGGCTGACGGCGAGTAAAATCTTCAAGCTGCTGCTGCAAACGCTCAGTTTCAACCCCAGCACGACTCAGAACCTTACTAGCCAGCCCATTATCTTGTTCCAAAAGAGCCAGCATCAAATGTTCTACATCTAACTGCTGTTGATTATAGGCACGGACAATATCCTGAGATTTAACAATTGCTTCCCAGGCTTTATCTGTAAATTTATCTGGATCTGTAGGCTGCATATTAAGAAATTTAGATTTTAGACTTTAACAACGGATGTATTTTTTAGATTTTTAGGCTGGGGAAATTGTTAATTAGGATTTTGCTGTATTGTTCTTAAATAAATGAGAATTGGGCATAGCGCATGGGGCATGGGGCATGGGGAATTGTAAATTAAGATTTTGCTGTATTGTTTGTCTTAAATAGATATCCAACCATTATTAACCATTATTTGCTTGTATCTGCGGTTGCAATTTAAAAAATTGGGAATTGGTAATTGGTAGTTGGTAATTGGTAATTGGTAGTTGGTGAATCAAACAGCTATGAGTGATAAGTTATTAATTTATAAATATTCCAATATAGATTACAAACAAAATATAAAGCAATATTTGAGTAATACTATGAAGACTTCATAATATATAAAATTCAAAACTATTTAACCAAAATCAATTTATAACTAATAATTTCTAATTCTTAACTCCTAACTCCTAACTCCTAACTTTCACCCATTACCTATGCCCTATGCCCTATGCCCAATCCCCAATTCCCTAATACAATTTAAAACGAAAACGTTGACCTTAATGTAGTTTGCCAAATAGTATCTTGATTGCTGTCATTATCAGGATTAATTACCAAAGAAATTGCGGGAGTAAAGCTGATGTTATCGCTTACTTGCAAATTATAAAATGTCTCGAAGTTCGTTTGAGTAGCATTTCCCACACCATCGGTAACAAATGGTTGACCAATTGCAACACCTGCTATGGTTCCAGGAATACCAATATTACGCAAACCAACACCAAGCGTCCAACTCACGGGGTTTAAATCCAAATCTTGATTTATAGCGGTATTAAATCCTTGATATTCACCAATTCCTAAACGACCAAAAATTCCCGTATTGCGATTGAGAACGTATTCGGCATTTACTCCATAAGCATTAATATCGGTATCGTCAATTTCAGCATTTGTATATTGCAGTTTTAAAGTTAGTTTATCGCTAAAAGTATATTCTAATTCAGCACTTGCTTGATGGGGGTCGCCGAAAAAACCATCGTCCTCTGAATTTGAATCAGCATCCCCAGCAATGTAAAGCGAACGAAAAGCCAGTTTACTATTCGGTTTCCAGACAACAGCAGCACCAGCACCACCATTTCTATCAATTCTATTTTGGACAATCAAAGGATTATTCAAGAAAATTCCAGAACTAAAATCACTTGCTTCATCATTCGCATACCGATTACCGTCGATAAAATCTCGCGGTGACATTTTCGTTCCCACAGTTACCGCTAAATCCGTTGAAGGACGTAAAGTATAGTGCAAACGCCTGAGTTTAACATCATCTTCCACATCAGTAAAATCAAGTCCGCCAGCATTGGCAAAAATACCGTCGCTTCCCAGTAAATTAGCATCTTCCTTTTGAGCTAAACCAACAGCGTCACCACCGTTGTTACCGGATTCCAATTGAGTAACCAATAAATCTTTTTGGCTAAAACTAGTTTCAAAAGTCAATCGAGTTCGAGAAACCACTGTAAAATTAGCTCCTCTACCATCAGTCAAACCAACAATTTGCTGTCCTTTTAATTTAGTAGTGCTAGAAAACTGATTTGCTTGTAACTCCGAAGAACGAGAGTCAATATCATTTAAGCGGGTTCGTAAATCCTGTAAAGCTTGACGGTATTCCTTTTCCAACCTTTGTAAAGTGATTCTATCTTGTTGAATTTTCCGAATATTACTAGAACTAGTAATCAACTCATTCACCTTATCTAAGGTAGCAGCTAAACCAGCAGCAAATTCATAACGAGTAACAGCACGATTTCCCCTAAAAGTACCATCCGGTAAACCCAGCTTGACATCATATTTTTCAATCAAAGATTTTAAAGCTTGATAAGCCCAATCAGTTGGTTTTACGTCAGATAGTTTGTCTACTGAGGTTTGTTGGGAGATTAGAGAGGGGGGAGAGGGGGGAGAACTTTTAATTTCCAAATTTTGACCTTTGACCTCTAACCTTTGACCTTTAACCTTTGACCTAAAAGCTGCTTCTGAGGGAAGAGAAAGCTGGATTAAAATTCCACAACTAAGGAAACTTCCGAGTAATAATCTTGAGTAAAAAATTTTTTGCTTAATATTAAGAGACTGCTTCACGCTCAACTCCATCACACTTACACCAATAAGTATAATTGTTGACTTTTGGATAATTCTTTTGTTTCTTGCTCGTGGAACAGCGAAGTAGCTGATTGGGTTTAATTTGAGGGGGTAGATGGGGTAGAGGGGGTAGAAAAAATTATTTTTCATTCACCCATCAGAACTAATAGGACAGACTACTAATTCTTAACTCCTAACTCCTCACTCCTAACTCTTAAATATTCCCCTATTACCAAAAATATTTTTCAATCTCCGCTCATATGGTCGCCTAAACATCTATTCTATAGTCGCGTAAACCTCTATTCTAACTGTGGGAGTTCTATTCCTAATTTGAAAACAAAGTCGTTATAACTCATTCATACAAAGGAACTAACACACATGATGGAAACTTCTATCGAAGCAATTGTCGCTCGCGAGATTCTTGATTCTCGCGGTAGACCTACTATTGAAGCTGAAGTACATTTGGTAAATGGTGCTGTCGGATTGGCTCAGGTTCCTAGCGGTGCTTCTACGGGGACTTTTGAAGCTCACGAATTGCGCGATGGTGATAAAAGCCGTTACGGTGGTAAAGGTGTTCTCAAAGCGGTAGAAAACGTTAACGAAACCCTAGCACCAAAGCTGTTAGACATGGACGCTGTTAACCAAGAACAGCTTGATAAAACCATGATTGATATCGATGGTTCTAAGAATAAGTCCAATTTGGGTGCAAATGCGATTTTAGGTATCTCCTTGGCTGCTGCAAAGGCAAGTGCTGAGTCTTTGGGGATTCCCCTATACCGTTATTTAGGCGGTCCTTTAGCAAATTTACTTCCCGTCCCCTTAATGAACGTAATCAACGGTGGAGCGCACGCTGCTAATAACGTTGATTTCCAAGAATTCATGATTGTCCCCATCGGAGCATCTTCTTTCCGCGAAGCATTACGCTGGGGTGCGGAAGTTTTTGCTACCTTGAGCAAAGTTTTGGATGAGAAAGGAGTATTAACCGGAGTTGGTGACGAAGGTGGTTTTGCTCCCAATTTAGAATCAAACCAAGTCGCTTTAGAATTATTAGTTGATGCAATTCAGAAAGCTGGTTACAAACCTGGTGAAGAAGTAGCTTTAGCTCTAGACGTTGCAGCGAGCGAATTTTACAAAGACGGACAATACATTTACGACGGTAAACCCCATTCCCCCGCAGAATTCATTGATTACATGGGACAGTTAGTAAACCAATATCCCATCGTTTCTATTGAAGACGGTTTACACGAAGAAGACTGGCAAAGCTGGCAGATGCTCACCGAAAAAATCGGTCATCACGTGCAATTAGTTGGTGATGACTTATTCGTTACCAACGTCGAACGCTTACAAAAAGGAATCGAGCAAAAAGCAGGAAATTCAATCTTGATTAAACTCAATCAAATTGGTTCCTTAACCGAAACCCTGCAAACCATCGACTTAGCAACTCGTAACGGCTTCCGCTCCGTAATCAGCCATCGTTCCGGAGAAACCGAAGACACCACAATTGCTGACTTAGCAGTAGCAACAAGAGCGGGACAAATCAAAACAGGTTCCTTGTGTCGAAGCGAAAGAGTAGCGAAATACAATCGGTTGTTGAGAATTGAAGATGAATTAGGAGACGCTGCGGTTTATGCAGGTACCGTAGGAATGGGGCCGAAAGTCAAAAGTTAGGAGTTAGGAATTAGGAGTTAGGAATATTGATTTTAGGAACCCGGTTTTTGTTGATGAAGCCGGGTTTCTTGGTTCGTAGTTGCGCTTTAGCGCCAAATAAATTTGTTAGTAAACGATAATTCTCGGACGGGCAAGGATGCCCCGAACTTTGACGGGAAGAACATCTCCCCGTCAAGTTCTCTCCATCCCACAAGAGTTTGTAGGTTGGGTTAGGCGAAAAATAAATTATGATTTTCAACGAGAAATTTATCTTTTTCGCCGTAACCCAACATTAATAATTTGGGGGATTGGGAATTGGGAAATAAAAAATTAAAAATAAAGTAAACCTTGTATATTCACAATCTTGATGTTGGGTTACGACACGAGAATGTCAATTTTCGTTGCTTTCTTTAATTGGTTCTCGTGTCTAACCCAACCTACAAAATATGAATTTATGGAATTATTTTAGAACCATCAGGTAATTCGATTTCATCAGTAACGACTTCCCCATTAGGCATAATAGTGTTTCGTCTTAGAGGATAATCATTAATATCTTGCCAAATAGCTTCTCTTAAATCACTATCAAATAAGTAACTAGTATCTCCCCAACTGGTAAATCTAAGATTTGCTTTTATTAAATCTGCCTGTAATCCTAATTCTTCCATCGGAATTACACCTAAAAGTGCGTCTTCTCCTCCTGTTAATTCGGTGCAGGTAAATTCACCTTTTCTTCCTTCAACTGTTATGCTGGCTCGCTTAAAAAGTCTTGTTTTACAAATCCCTGCTGCTGTTTTAACATCAATTTCACTTTCAAGCGGTAATCCTAATTTATTAATAATATCTCCTGGTAAACAAAGACGGGTTGCACCAGTATCTACTAAAACGTTATCTAAGGTAATTGAGCGAATTTGTTCGTTGGGAATAAAACCTCTTTCTGCTAGTATTTCATCGACTAAATTTGTTACGGTTATCTTTGTGGTTACAATTCCCATTTTGTTAGTAGATGTTGTCATCGTTATTAACTCCAGATTGATGGAATTATATGAGAATTTGAAAATATCGAATATATTTCTATTTTTTATTCACAATCTTGATGTTGGGTTAAATACGATTGTTTAAATTGTCGTTTCAATTTTATTTTATCTTCGTATTTAACCCAACCTACGAATTAGTTACCAAAATTCTAATTGCTGATTGGTGCGTGACGCTATGAAGATAATTACTCGACTTCGTTCAAATTTTTTCACAGCGTCACAGCACCCTACAAACTATTACCAACTACCAATTACCAATTCCCAATTAAGGATAAAATCCTAACTTCGGTAATCCGAGCATTTCATCCCAGCCCATCATGATGTTTAAACACTGGATTGCTTGTCCGCTCTGTCCTTTAATTAGATTATCAATTGCCGATATGACAATCACTCGGCGGGTTCTGGGGTCAACTTCTATACCCATGTAGCAAAGGTTGCTGCCGTGAGTCCATTTGGTTTGGGGATAAGTTCCTGATTCGCAAATTTTGACCCAGGGGGAGTTACGATAAAAGGCTTTATATATGGTGATTAGGTCGTCTCTTACTAATCCGGGGTCGCGGAGTTTTGCGTATACTGTTGCTAAAATACCGCGCACCATTGGTATGAGGTGATGGGTAAATTGGACGGTGACTTCGTGTCCTGCTAAATCGCTGCAAATTTGCTCTATTTCTGGGGTGTGACGGTGACGAGCTACGTTGAATGCTCCGAGTGTGTTGTCTGCTTCGGATAGCAATAAGTGGGTTTCGGTTTGTCTTCCTCCAGTTGAGGTTCCTCCTTTACCGTCGATGATGGCGGTTTCGGGGACGATTAATCCTTGTTTGAGTAGGGGTGAAAGTGCTAGCAAACTGGCTGTGGGATAGGAGCCAGGACAAGCTACTAGCTGGGTTTCGGAAATGCGATCGCGATATAGTTCTGGTAGTCCATAAATGGCATCGGCAGCGGTTTCGATATCTTGACGCTTTTTGCCATACCAATTACTATAAGTTGTCAAGTTTCTAAATCGGTAATCTGCTGACAAATCAAGGACTTTACATCCGTATTCGAGCAGTTTTGGCGCAATTTCGCAGGCTAATCCGTTGGGTAGCGATAAGAAAACGATTTCGCAGCGACGTGCAATTACTTCTGGTTGTAATGTCTCTACTTTAAGGTTGACGACGTGGGCTAAATGGGGATAAATATCGCTAAAATTTTTTCCCGCACTATTTTCACCTCCTAGATAAACCAGTTCGAGTTCTGGATGATTCAGCAGCAACCGCACCAACTGAACTCCACCATATCCTGACGCGCCAATAATTCCCACGGGTACGCGCCTAAAATTGCCCATGTTTTAAAATTCCTATCCAATGTTTTTTCTTTTTATGCAATAACTCCACAACACATTGTTATTGGCTGAACTTGTGGAACCAATTGCGCTTAAAATGTTATGTAATTAAGTATTAGTAACATCAAAGGCGTTGTAGACACTTCTGCTATGTTATCGAATCATTGCTACTATGCTTCGGAATTTCACAAAAGAGCTACAATATAAAATAAGTTTTATTAAAAAAAATTAACGTTCGCTCTTCGAGAAATTCTCTGTGTCGCAGCATAATATCGAAATGCACTCTCCGCAAGGTGGGGAATCCACCCCGGATACTGCTGATTCAACCCAAGTATTTAAATTTGATTCGATTGATTCCGCATTGGCTGACTTGAAAGCTGGTCGCTCTGTGGTGGTGGTAGATGATGAAAATCGAGAAAATGAAGGTGATTTAATTTGTGCAGCCCAGTTTGCTACACCAGATACGATAAACCTGATGGCTGTAGAAGCCAGAGGTTTGATTTGTTTGGCTATGACTGGGGAACGTCTTGATGAGCTTGATTTACCATTGATGGTGAAAAACATCACGGACACAAATCAAACTGCTTTCACTGTCAGCATTGACGCTGGTCCAGAATTAGGAGTTACCACAGGAATTTCCGCAGAAGACCGCGCTCGCACGATTCAAGTAGCGCTCAACCCCCACACTAAACCAGAAGATTTACGCCGTCCCGGTCATATTTTCCCGATTCGCGCTAAAAAAGGAGGAGTACTCAAACGAGCGGGACATACGGAAGCTGCTGTAGATTTATCTCGATTAGCTGGTTTGTATCCGGCTGGGGTAATTTGCGAAATCCAAAATCCAGATGGTTCGATGGCAAGGCTACCAGAATTAATTGAGTATGCCAAGCATCATAAAATGAAAATTATTAGTATTGCGGATTTAATTAGTTATCGTCTGCGTTACGACAGAATAATTCAACGCGAAACCGTTGCCGATTTACCTACACAATTCGGTAATTTCCAAATCTATGCTTATCGACACACTTTAGATAATAAAGAACATGTTGCCATTGTAAAAGGTGACCCAGGAAAATTCGGGAATAAACCAGTAATGGTGCGGGTACATTCCGAATGTCTTACTGGAGATGCTTTAGGCTCTTTGCGCTGCGACTGTAGAATGCAGTTAAAAGCAGCCTTGAAAATGATTAATAATGCCGGAGAAGGTGTTGTCGTATACCTGCGTCAAGAAGGGCGAGGTATTGGATTAATTAACAAATTAAAAGCCTATTCTTTACAAGATATGGGGCTGGATACCGTTGAAGCAAACGAGCGTTTGGGATTTCCCGCCGATTTACGCGACTACGGCATGGGAGCGCAAATGCTGATGGATTTAAACGTTCACAATATACGTTTAATTACCAACAATCCCCGTAAAATTGCTGGCTTGAAAGGCTATGGCTTAGAAGTTATTGATAGAGTACCTTTATTAATCGAAGCCAACGATTACAACACTCATTACCTAGCGACAAAAGCCAAAAAGCTAGGTCATATGCTGTTACAAACTTATTTAGTAACCCTAGCGCTACATTGGCAAGATGAGCCTTTATCAATTACCCAGCGTTACGAGCGTTTAGAAAAGATAAGGAATTTAGCAAAAACCCATCATTTATTATTGCAGGAAGAA